>JBBISZ010000368.1:0-2730 GCA_037441045.1 Deltaproteobacteria bacterium
TAGGTTCAGGTTTTCAAATGGTAGAATCTTAAAGGGGATGACTCTCATTACCATCCCTACAGCACCTCTCTGCGAAGACATTTACCCTGAATCTACCCAGTCCTGGAACTCCGTATGCAAAATCAATATCGTTGTCGTTTTGAAATTTTTGCTTCTGAAAGTCATTCATAATTGAGAATGCGAGTCGTGAAACCTCTTCAGGGGGAAGTCTTGGGGCATCTTTTAATGGTAAGAGCGTCCCATCAATCCTGAAAATAGGTGGCATACCTGCCTTGAGGTGAATATCCGAAGCACCGCCTTGGATTGCAATTTTTAAAATATCATTAATCTCCATAGTTGATTTACAATTATCAGATAATTTTACTGTTTTCAAATGAAAACTTATCAATTGTGTAATTTATGGATTACATAATAGATTGCAATATATGTTGAAATTGAAGCACTATTTAATTTAATTGAAAAAATTCGGGTAAAACTTCATGGGCTATCATTATAAAAAGTGCCAGGTACTTTTTGTCAGGCGTTTTATCCTTAACACTTTGATATTATTGACCAAAATAAGCATAATCTAACCTGTTAACAACGGTTAGTGCCAGTTACTTTTCTATATTCTGTATTCAAATGAAAACTTATTGATTGTGGAAAAGTTCCAGGTACTTTTGTTATACTTTTTATTGTTTATACTTATCTTAATATATTGATATTATTGATAAAAATAAAAAATAAGGATGGGATAAACCAATAAGTGCCAGTTACTTTTCCTCTTTTCCTTTTCTTACCAGCATTTTCTGAAGCAATAAGTGCCAGTTACATTTTGTATCCATCTGTATCCCTTTTTTATCGGGGATTGTTTTTGGCTAATATGGTTGATGGTAAATCATAAATGTTTAAGTTGAAATTGATTTATATTTGTAATACCTTTGGTCGGGTCTTTAATTCTTTTGTAGGGTTTTATGAATACTCTGATAGGTGAAGCGATAATTCTGGAGGTGTTGAGTCACAGGGAGGCAGGAATAAGGGCGTTGCTCTCTACAAATAATTATGGACATATTTATGTAGTTGCTCCAAATGCAAAAAAAAGCAAGAGAAGATATATCGGTGGTTTGAATATTTTTTCAAGAGTTGAATACTCTATTGAGATGAAGAATGAGATGCTGGTTTTGAATGAGAGTACACTCATTGATGAATATGAGTCGGCTTTTTCAAGTATTGAGGCTATTATTACGGCTTCTATCCTTTGTGAGGTGTCCTCAAAACTTTATTCAATAAATAATCCTGATGAGTCGGCCTTTATGCTCCTTAAGCACTCGCTTATGCATATTGAGGATAGACTTGATCGGGGTATTATTTATAGTTTCATAAGAGAATCTATGATCAGGGTGGGGGAGTTTCCCGAGTTTGTGAATTGTGCAGTCTGTCAGAATAAGATAGACAGGAAATCTCTTCTGTTCAATTATTATAAGGGAGGAGTTCTGTGTAAAGTGTGTGCAAAGACTGACTTAAGAGGTGAACATATATCGCAGAGATTATATGACTTTTTTCTATCAGATGAGTTTGAGAGGGCATCACAGAATGAAAATGTACATCGTCAGGCGATATTTCTTCTTGAGAGATATCTCAGATTCAAGCTCAATATTGTATTTAAGGGTTTCAGGTTTATATGAAGGCACTTATTGTAATCCCTCCAATTACTGATTTCGCAGCCCATGATATGTGGGCATCCCCCTATGGGGCTATGGTGATCGCCTCGGCTTTTAAGAGATATAATATGAGTTTTGATGTTCTGGATTTTTTGGGTGCAAAATATACAAGAAAGGAGTATCCCGATGGCAGAAGGAGATATAAAAGGACCATTATTGAACCTCCAGCTGAAATAAGAGGGAAGCCTATAAAGAGATATTTTGCTATTTATGGTGCAAATCTTGATGATATCGAGAGTGAGATAGAATCTCTAAATGGTAAATATGACCTGATAGTAATTACTACTACAATGACTTACTGGTACTACGGATATAGACTGGTTTATGAGAGATTGAAAAGGAAATATAAAGACTCTCTGTTTGTAATTGGCGGAGTATATGTATCACTTTTATATGAGCATTCAAGGCTTATTTTTGATGGTGCTCATATAATAACCAATGATAAACTTCCGTTGTTTGATAGACTGGTCTCTGAATTTTCAAATAGAGATTTCTTGTGTTTTTCGCGACCATTTTCAGAATGGGAACTACCTGATATTGAGACATTCAGTTACAGGAGATACATTCCGGTACTCCTTACAAGAGGGTGTCCTTTCAGGTGTACTTATTGTGCATCGGGTATGCTGTCTCAAAAAATTGAATGCAGAGATCCAGTAATGCTTGTAGATAAGATGGTGGAGATTTCAGAGTCTACAGGTATCAGGAATATTGCGCTATTTGATGATGCATTTCTGTATAACAGCCCTCATTTTGCAAAACCTTTCTTAAAGAGAATAATCGAAAGTGGGAGAAATCTTAAGATACATGCAAGTAATGGTCTGCACCCACGTTTTATAGATGAGGAGATGGCTTATCTTATGAAAGCCTCGGGATTTTCAACAATCAGATTAAGTCTTGAGAGCTCCAGTGAGGAGATAATGAAGAGGACCGGTGGCAAGGTGAAAAAATCGGAGTATGAATCAGCTATTGATCTGCTTATGCAGAATGGATATAGGCAGGCTGAACTCGGGACATATATAATCTGTGGGCT
>JBBISZ010000369.1:0-2711 GCA_037441045.1 Deltaproteobacteria bacterium
TCCAAAATGCTGTTTAATTAAAATACTACTAATTAAACAAGGTTACTTAAATCTATGGTTAAGTTTATAATGTCTCAAAGGGTTTATTTGTCCATTTGCTTATATTCTTTGGTGTGAATAAATTACACCCTAAATAAAAGAAAAAATAAATCTACAGGTTTACTCATTGCCTAATTAAAACTTAAACAAAAATTCAAATTAAAGAATTTCTATAAAATTTAGTTTGGACAACTATGACTACTTATCTATTTAATTCCACGAAAAAAATAATAAGAGGAGCTTTTTATTAATATAATTCTCTGAAATCATTTGAAGTGCAATTATCGTTGTGTTATTAAAAGTCTGTGGATATTATTGTTTCAGTATCAATTGGTATTGCCCTTTCAATGGACTGTCTGGCGGTTGCGTCTTGCTATGGTATCAATTTCAGGTCAAATAACAGACTGATGATAGAACTCGGTATCTACTTTGGAATTTTTCAGGCTTCAATGATTATTTCAGGCGGTCTTCTGGGTTCATTCCTGATAAAGCTTATATATCAATATGCAAAATGGGTTTCAGCCATTCTATTAATTGGTATTGCTGTTAAGATGTTTATTGAGGGTTTAAAGGGTGAAAAATCCTGTTACGAAGAGAATAGACTCACAATTTTATATCTTGCCTTTGCCACCAGTGTGGATGCACTGCTTGTAGGACTTGCATTCTCGGTAATTAAAGATAGTCTGTATGTTACTGCACTGATTGTGGGTCTTGTGTGTTTTATTATAACCATTGCTGGCTTTATTGCTGGAAAATTATTAAAACGATTTATTGGTTCGTATGCTGAATTTTTTGGTGCTGTTATACTTTTTATTATTGCCTTAAAGGCGATCTTCTCATCCTGAATATGAATAATACTGGTGTAAGAGACATGATTTTTAAAAACAGACTTCACCTGATTACAGGCAAAGGTGGTGTGGGGAAATCAGTTATTTCAATCGCCCTATCACTTCTGCTCAGAAAGACTGGAAAGAGAGTTCTATTTGTACAGATGAGTCCAGTAGAGGAGAGCAGGGCTGAGCAGAAGGATGTATTTGTTAAGATAAAAAATAAGTTGCCAGAGATGGACTATATTTATATTGAGCCAGGCTCTGCCCTTGAGGAGTACGGGCTGATGATACTCAAGTTCAAAAGGCTTTATAAAATGGTATTTGAGGATAGATGGGTTAAAAGTTCTATCAGGGCGATGCCATCTCTCTCATTTTTGCTGTTGATCGGAAAACTCTGGTATTATTGCACATTAAAGAAGAAGAGTAGTAATTTTCTCTATGATTATGTAGTTGTGGACGCTCCTTCAACTGGTATGGCGATTTCAATGTTCAATCTTCCGCATATAATAAATGATGCAGCACCTTCGGGTCCTCTGAGAGATAGGGCGATAGATATTGAAAATATGTTAAAGAATAAGAAGATGACCTCAGTGCATATTGTAACAACCTGCGAGGAGACACCTGTTAACGAGGCAATTGAGTTGTATAATACCATATCAAAAAAATTAAGTATGCAGTTTGGGATCTTTTTTGTTAATAGTTATAATAGTCCTGATAGAGGAGATGAGGAATATATTTTAGCATCAAAGGATAAAATACCAGAACTACTATTTAATTGTATTATGAAAAGGATAGAGGAGAATAGATTTAAAGATATTGAATATCAGAGACTTGTTACTAACATACCAGATATAGATAGGAGGTTTATTACCATTCCTCCTTTTTATGATATATTTCAGACGGACAGACTTATAAGAGAGATAATGATCTGCATGGAGAGAGGAATTGAAAGACAGTCTATCTAATATAGTAAGAAATAGGACTCTTATTCAGACCCTTGGAAGTGGAGGAGCGGGGAAGACTACACTCTCAGTTGTGCTTGGCATCGCTGCTGCAAAAGAGGGAAAGAAGACTCTGGTTATAACTATAGATCCCTCAAAGAGGCTCATGGATACACTCAGAATCAGAACAGAGCAGGATATTCATTATGTAAAAGAGTTCGGCTTTGACGCGATGATGCCAGACATAAAGAAGTCATGGGAAATGATACTATCCAGATATGCCGTAAGAAGTGATTTTCAAAAAATTGTAGGCAACAAATTCAATGATTATTTAAAGGATTATTTTCCTGGCTTTGATGAATATATCGCTTCTGAACTTATTTACTATATGCTCAATGTGATGGATTATGACATAATTATTGTAGATTCACCACCATCTATTTATGCGCTTTCGTATCTTGATGCTTCCAACAGGGTGCTGGATGTTCTCTCAAATGATCTTTTATTATCACTTATTCCATATGTCAATTTTTCAAGTGCCCCGGTAAAATACATAATGAAAAAGGAGATATTTATTTTAAAAAATATCGCAAGATTTACAGGAATGGAGATGCTGACGCAATTGATAAAATTTATAAATGATCTCTCTCCACTCCTTAAGGGGTTTAGACAGAGGGCAGATTTTATAAGGAGATTTTATCAGTCTGATAAGACAGGATTTGTACTTGTAACTCTTGCCAATGATATATCATTTGATAATACATATCAGCTTATAAGATATCTTATGAAAGTCAGATACAATATAGATGGTATTTTTATTAATAGATTATGTTCTTCCTGTGGTGAGGCAGATGAGTGCAATTTGCGAGTATTGTCCAATGACAAATTGGATACAATGATT
>JBBISZ010000370.1:0-2705 GCA_037441045.1 Deltaproteobacteria bacterium
TGCAGTTGCTCACTTGTTGATTAGTTTGGTTTAGCAGTCAAAGTAGATCTTGTATTCGAGAGGATCTATTGAATATCTAAACTGCTTCGCCTCTTTGAATTTTGTATTTATCCACGCATCAATAAAATTCTTTGTAAAGACATTGCCTCTTAAGAGAAATTCGTTGTCTATTTGAAGCGAAGCAAGAGCCTCTTCAAGATTATGAGGAATGGTATTGATCTTTTTCAGCTCATAATCTGTCAATTCGTAAAGATTTTTATCAAAAGGCCCATAGCCGAGTTTTTGAGGGTCCAACTTGTTTAGCACACCATCTATACCTGCCATAAGTATGGCTGAAAAAGCGAGGTACGGATTGGAAGTAGCATCGGGTGTCCTGAATTCAAACCTTGCGGATCTTTCTGTATTTGCGTATTTTGGTATTCTGATAGCGGCAGATCTATTCCCAAGAGAGAAAACGAGTGTTGTGGGCGCCTCAAATCCTGGGATAAGTCTTTTGTACGAATTGACGGAAGGATTTGTGAGAGATACAAGTGCTCTGCCGTGGTGTAAGACTCCTCCAATGAAATATAGAGCTACAGGACTCAGACTAGCATATTTATTGCCGTAAAATATATTTCTTCCATCTTTTTTTAGTAAAATATGTATATGCAACCCTGTTCCAGAATCTTCTGGAAGAGGCTTTGGCATAAATGAGGCAAGAAGTCCTTCCTGTTTGCAAACATTTTTTATTATATACTTTATCCAGACAGTATTATCAGCAGAATCAAGGAATGGAGTGGGTGGTACTTCAATTTCATGCTGTGAGGCAGATGAGACCTCGTGATGATGGTACTTGAATTTTATTCCTATAAGGTTCAATTTTGCAATAATCTTCTCTCTAACATAGAAATATCTATCATATGGCAATGCCTTGTGATATCCTTTCTGCTTTGGAATGGGTAGATATGATTCCTCTCCAAAGTCAGTATTCCAGTATCCTTCATTACTATCTACAAAAAAGTATGAATGATTGGATGACACATCAAATGATACTTTGTTAAAAATGTAAAATTCATATTCTGGTGCAAAAAAGGCATTGTCGGCTATTTTTGAACTTTTAAGATAGTTAAATGCCTTTTTGCAGATAAACCTCGGATCATCCTGAAACTGACTTCTTGTATCAGCCTCGTTTATTGAACATAGGAATGATAGCACTCTATTTTCTGCAACCGGATCAAAATGCATCGTGTCAAGTTCGGGAATAAGTACAAGGTCTCCGGCCTTTACTTTCCTGAAACCTGTAACAGATGAGCCATCAAAGCCAATTCCATATTTCATCAGATCTTCCGTAAATTCATCTCTGGAGATCGTAACTTTTCTGAATTCTCCATTGAGATCAACAAACTTGAGATCTATTGAAAGTATATTGTTTTTCTTAATGATTCTTTTAATTTCCGATAATGTTTTACTCATAGGTGATGCCCCTAAAAAGTTAATAAAGAAATATCAATATTTTTCATTATATCAAGCATAAAAGAGTTATTCTGATTTTTATGCACGAAGGTAGTTTATTTAATTATTGAGAAGGTAAAATATTTAATTGCAGTATTTAAACAAATAGTAAGTGTTATGCTCAATTAAATTAAAGCTGTGGATTGTCATATATGATTTTCAGGTCCAGTCCTCCAGGATATGCAAACGATACATCCTGATGATAACCGTATACTATAATTGATACAGGGCTGGTAGCATTGAGCTCATAAATCCCGGATTGAGCCTTAAATCTATAAACACCATATTGAGTATTGGGTATAGGTGTAAATTGTGATGAATCAATAACGGTTTTGGATTGATTGCTCTGAAGTGTAAGTGTCACTCTGGTCCCTGTTGGTGCAGCGATATTAACCCAGTTTGTTGCGTAATCCTGCGGAACAAGAAAGATGTAATCTGTTCTATACTGTTCCTGTGGAACCAGAAGGACCATTGCAGGATCTCCTATATGGCTGCATGAATCATAATTACTAAAAACTGGATTTTGATATGTGGATCCAGCCATATACTGAACTACCATAATTGGTCCATTGGCTTCTATTACAAAATCTTGATTGGATTGAAACTCATAAAACTGACCAAGACCCAGAGTTTTTGGAAATCCACTCTGTTGGGGCTTTGTATTTACTGTAACAGAGGACTTGCCCGATATGATCCTGTATATTGAATTTGGGTTCCACTGTCCCTTCTTTGGTTCTACACATTGCTCATTCTTATTTGTTAGATAATCGCGCTGTGCAAACTGAACCGCAGTAAATTTATCTCCCCATGTATCCACAGGGAATAACTGCTCTTCAAGATGATCGCAATAGCCATTTGAATCCGGAATATTCTCGCATATATGACCCCCATATACGGCTACTGGTTTATTTGCCTTAATAGTTGTTCCAGTCAGATCCTCTCCCTCAGTCGCAGTTTCAATATTTAAGACCTGATATTGATTTAATGTAAAGGTCTTCTTTACCCCTTTTGTCATTGCGGGAACATTAGTTCCTGATGATGTATTTGCTGTTGGATTTATTTCTACTGTAGTAGTCCCTGCTGAGGTAGCAATTATCGTTAGATAGCCATTATTCAGATGGTTATACCCGATCTCCTGTCTTGATGCGATTATATAATTACCAGTTAAAATATGGGTGGGTAGCAACAAAGAAGCATCGTTTGAATAGACTTTT
>JBBISZ010000371.1:0-2694 GCA_037441045.1 Deltaproteobacteria bacterium
CTCCTGTTTGAGATACTTTCTATGATGAGGGATTCTGGTATATCTGTTGTGGCTATGGAGGTATCCTCTCACGGACTCTATCTCAGAAGGACTGCGGCATTAAAATTTGATGTGGTAGTATTTACAAATTTATCGAGAGACCATCTGGATTTTCACAGAGATATGGAGGACTATTTTAATGTAAAAAAACTGCTCTTTGAGAGAAGTTATAGCAAGGGTGAGGATTCATCGGCTCTTATAAATGAGGATGATGAATATGGAAAAAGGCTTCTAAATATAAGCTTCCCTAATATTAAGACATATTCTCTGAAAAATAATAAGGCATTTGTCTTTGCAAGGAGATACTCAATAAGTCAGGATTCAATTAATGCTGAACTTTTGATTGATGGAAGGTCTGTTGAGATTGAGAGCAGGCTTATTGGTCTTCACAATTTGTACAATATTATGGCAGCGGCAGGTGCCTGCTATCTTATGGGCATAGGTACTGATAAAATTTCTCTGGGAATCAAAAGACTCAAGGTTGTTCCTGGAAGACTTCAGAGGGTAGAAAATGAATTTGGTATTGGATGTTTTGTAGATTATGCCCACAGCGATGATTCTTTAAAAAATGTCTTAAGTGCACTTTCAGCACTTCATCACAGGAAAATTATTACAGTGTTTGGTGCAGGCGGAGATAGGGATAGAGGTAAAAGGCCACTTATGGCAGGTGCAGTCTCGATGTATTCAGATATTGTGATAATAACCAGCGACAATCCTCGTACAGAAAAGCCTGAGGATATAATCTCAGATATTGAAAAAGGGATGAGCAAAAAATTTAAGAAGGTTGATCCAACCTCTGATTTTGCTGCAGGTGATAAACTCTATACAATAATTGTTGATAGGGCAGAGGCTATAAAAACCGCCATCAGTATTGCCAGAAATGGGGATATAGTTCTTATTGCTGGTAAGGGGCATGAGGACTACATAATTGAGGGAACTACAAAAAGACACTTCTCAGACACTTTAGAGGCAGAGAAGGCTTTTGCATTGAAAAGAAGGGGGTAATATGGAGCCCATCAGACTTGAAATGATTCTCAAAACATTTAGAACCGAGTTTTCAGGTTTCAAGAATGATGAATTCAGGTCTATCTCCACAGATTCAAGAAAGCCGTCAGAGGATGGCCTTTTCTTTGCCCTTTCAGGAGAAAGATTTGATGGGCATGATTTTGTAAGTCAGGCGATAGATAATGGGAATAAGGGTATTGTAATCAAAAGAGAAAATCTTGAAAAGGTCAAATCACAGATAGGAAAGAGGATACAGAATGTTACCATATTTGCTGTCCCTGATCCATTGAAGGCACTTGGGGATCTGGCGGCTATGTATCTCAAATTAAAGAATGCAAAGAGGATTGCTATTACAGGCTCCTGTGGAAAGACTACCACAAAGGAGTTGATCAACTCCATATTTGCTGTAAATCACAGAGTCATAAGGACTGAAGGAAATCTGAATAATCTTATAGGTCTTCCCCTGACATCGTTTGGAGTAATGCCCGATACAGAGTTTGCGATACTTGAGATGGGGATGAATGCATTCGGCGAGATAAAGAGATTGACTGAGATAGTTATGCCCCATGTAGCATTAATAACAAATGTCAGGAATGCCCACATTGAAGGTGTTGGTTCTCTTGAGGGTGTCTTGAGGGCAAAGTGGGAGCTCTTTGAGAATGCACCTGCTGATTGTATATGTATCATTAATGAAGATGATGAGATGTTGATGAGAAATGTCTCGGACCTGGAAAACAAAAAGATAACTTTTTCCAGAAATAAAAATACGGATATTGCCCTCGAATCTCAACCGATAATTCATTTTGATCATTCAGATATACGAATCAGAATTGGCAAAGATAAGGTATCTCTCAGATTGAATGTGCCAGGGATGCACAATGTAGATAATCTCCTTGCCGCCTCTGCTGTGGCATATTCTCTCGGGATAACCGTTGAAGAAATAAAATCAGGCGTAGAGAAATTATGTCCAGTAAATGGGCGTATGGAGATAATAAGACTCAAGAATATGGTCGTAATAAATGATAGCTACAATGCCAACCCTTCCTCCATGGAGAGTGCCTTAAGATTCCTTTCTGCATCTGAATCTCCCCAGAGAGTGGCGATTCTGGCAGATATGCTGGAACTTGGGGCAGATTCTAATATACTACATAACAGAATCGGTAATATGATTGGTGAAATTAATAATATACATGACCTCATACTACTGGGC
The DNA here is from genome assembly GCA_037441045.1 of Deltaproteobacteria bacterium. Lineage (GTDB taxonomy): Bacteria > Myxococcota > SpSt-1050 > SpSt-1050 > SpSt-1050 > SpSt-1050. The sequence continues at coordinate 2,255 of JBBISZ010000371.1, forward strand.
AGAGAGGTTACAGCGATTAAAGAAGGGGCTATTAAAAAAGGATTTCCTGAAGATAAGGTGTTTATGGCTATCAGTCATCAGGATGCTGTCTCTATCTTGAGGAAGAATCTCAAGAACGGCTCAACTGTGCTCGTAAAAGGTTCTCATTCTATGAAGATGAATATAATCGTTGAGGAACTCAGGGCAATTTATTGAGAGGGTTTTATGTTATTTTATTTCTTTTATGGACTTAAGACATACTTCTCAGGATTTAATGTATTCAGGTATCCTACATTCAGGATGTTCCTTGCTGCCATACTTGCTTTTATTATTGTCTACAAGATGATTCCGTGGCTGATTGATTATTTTAAGAAGAGGGAACTCGGACAGAATATTCGTGATGATGGACCTGAGACACATCTAAAAAAGGCAGGCACTCCGACTATGGGCGGTATAGCCAT
>JBBISZ010000372.1:0-2680 GCA_037441045.1 Deltaproteobacteria bacterium
TCCATGGAAAAGATCCTTAAATCTAAAGAATGTGACATTTCAAAGTAGTAATAAAATGTGACATGACATTTAGTAATAACAGATAAAATTAGCAATAGTTATGTCCATAGTTTTGTCTTGCAGGAATTTAAGATTAAGGCAACATATAGAAAATGGAGAATTTTGGAGAATTTGCAATTTTTGATAATAAAATTTTATGTCTATTGATATGGTAGTTACTTATGATTTTTCCAGACTAAATATTAAAGAATTAGAAGAGAATTGTAAAGAATTGTACCTGGCACTCATTTGCTGCAAACCAACCCGATTTTTAAATTATCATCAATAATATCAAATAGTTATGAAAGGAACAGGGGACAAAAAAGAATATAAAAAGTACCTGGCACTTTTATCAATATTTGGGCAAAAGTATCTGGCACCATTTACTTAATCTTTATTCATATTCTGCTTAACATTAATCATAACTTCTAATTGACAGGTCAAAATATCCATTATTGAAAAAGTCCTGATGTATTGTAAACGATAAAGAATTGTAAAGAATTGTACCTGGCACTCATTGTGTAACAATATGTATGAATATTCTGACTTTTATCAATAATATTAAGCTGTTAGATATAGGAAATTGGGCATAAAGTAACTGGCACCATTGCCTAAATAAAATGATTTAAGCAGAATCTTTGATGGGTAAAAAATGTATTAGTTATTATTAGTTATCCCTTGATTTCTAATTATACGGGATTTGTATATCCCTTTATTTTGCTTGACAGTGTATTATTATAATTCTACTAATTCACTTTTGATGTCTGATAGTATTTCAACAACGGACCGTATCTTTGAACCATACCATAAAAATATAATCAAGGAGGATTTATGAAGAAGAAGTTCGATTTTACTTTGAATAATCTACCATCACTTTTTCCATCGGAGTTTTCAAAAGAGCAGATAGCAAAGGCGCAAACAGTTTTTTTAAAAGAGCTTTCGCTCGTACTTCACAGGTTTTATAAGGGTAAAATAATGACTGTTCCAAAGGCGGGTATATACGGTTTTAACTGGTTTAATATATGGTATACGCCGGGCGTTTCGAAAATCTCAACATCTATCAGGGATGACAATGATATTTCGTTTGAAGTCTCAAATAGAGGTAATCTTGTGGCGGTAGTCTCTGACTCTACGAGAGTTCTTGGAGATGGAGATGTAACACCTCCGGGTGGATTGGGAGTAATGGAAGGTAAGGCATTCTTAATGAAATATCTTGGCGGGGTTGATGCGGTAGCCCTGTGTGTAAATAGCAAAAATGAAAATGGTAAGAACGACCCTCAAAAGATTATAGACTTTGTTAAGATGGCTGAGCCGAGCTTTGGTGCAGTAAATCTGGAGGATATATCTCAACCGAATTGTTATAGAGTTCTGGATACACTGAGGGAAGAGTGTAACATCCCTGTCTGGCACGATGATGCACAGGGTACAGGTTGCGTTACACTCGCAGGTCTCATAAATGCACTAAAAATTGTGAGAAAAAAGATAGATAAAGTAAAGATAGTATTTAATGGTGCGGGTGCGTCAAACACAACTATTGCAAGATTGATAATCAAAGCGGGCGGAGATCCTCAGAAGATGATTATGTTTGATACAAAGGGAGGACTCCATACAGATAGAGAGGATATAAAAAATGACAGTGCATTTTACAGAAAGTGGGAGCTCTGCCAGCAGACAAATCCTGAGAAGATAAGCAGAATTGAAGATGCAATGGAGAATGCAGATGTGCTTATCAGTCTCAGTACACCTGGACCAGATACAGTAAAACAGGACTGGATAAGAAAGATGGCAGACAAATCAATAGTATTTGTATGTGCCAATCCTATACCGGAGATATATCCTTATGCAGCAAAAGAGGCTTGAGCGTATATTTTAGCCACAGGCAGAGGTTATTTCCCCAATCAGGTGAATAATTCACTCGGATTTCCTGGAATATTAAAAGGTGCTCTCCTTGTCAGAGCAAGAAAGATAACAGATGAAATGGCAATAGCAGCTGCATATTCAATTGCAAAATTTGCTGAAAGGAAAAAGATACATCCTGACAGGATAATGCCCACAATGGATGAGACAGAGGTCTTTGCTTATGAGGCTGCGGATGTTGCGATGGAGGCTATAAAAAATGGAGTAGCAAGGACAAAATTGAGCAGAGAAGAGGTCTATAACACAACTTTTAAAGATATAAGCGAAGCAAGGACAATTGTAAAGATGCTCATGAAAAAAAAACATATAAAACGTCCTCCTGAGAAGATGATAAAAGAGGCCTTAAAAAAGGCTATTGATGCAGTAAAATAATAGAGAAAATAGCTCAGGATTAATACTTGGTAGTCTACTATATAAGTTGAACTCTTCATCATCCAAACGCGAAGGCGCCACATAAAAGTGCCAGGTACTTTTTAGTGTTTTTTTAATTCTTTTTTGTCCCCTGTTCATTCCATAACTATTTGATATTATTGATGATATTTTAAAAATCGGGTTTGTTTGCAGCAAATAAGTGCCAGGTACAATTCTCCAATTCTTTTTATATTTAGGTTGGATAATTGGTCAGTGCCTAAATTTTGCGTACACAATCTTCTTTCAAAATATATACTTATCACTGCTGTCCAAAATAATTTTTAGTCATAAAATTTATCCTTATAAAACAATG
>JBBISZ010000373.1:0-1338 GCA_037441045.1 Deltaproteobacteria bacterium
TAGCGGTGTATCCATTTCACCATCCCGACCTCATTCAATAATATTAGAATTAACTAAATGGTAAGTGGTAAGGTATGGTTGTATTTGTTTCAATAATTTTGAGGAAACAGACTATTTTCAAAGAGATTATTTTTGAGGAGCGCCATCTTATTGCAAAGATGTGTTCTTTATGATAAAATATTACAGTTCATTGGAGGTATATTAGTTATGAAAAGAAAAAGTTTTATATGCTTCTTTTTGGTGTGTTTTTTTATATGTCATTCTTATTTATTTGCTCAAGAGATAGGAGTTTTTGCACCTGAGGTTGCATATTCTGTTTCTAACTCAAAGTTTCTTACAATATATTCAGCAAGAAATACTTCAAAAGATGGACTATATGGTCTGTTTTTTAATAGTAAAGGTGAAGGGGGAAATCCTTTTTTAATTGTAGATAAGGAGGTACAAAACCCCACTATAATTTACTCTTTGCGCCTGGATGGATTTTTTATAGCTTATACATCCTGTCCTGGCAGTTGTACTCTTGAGGGGTTATTATTATCATCAGATGGGAAGGTGCTTAATGAACCTGTGGTAATTGCATCTAATCTTTATGGATACGACAATGTTAAGGTTGCGGTAGATGAAGAATCTTCAAAATTTCTTGTAGTGTGGATGGACTATACAAATAGATCCAGTAAAACTATATCTGGTAGATATGTAAATTTTGATGGAACTATCAAAGATCCTGAAATGCCAATTATTAAAAACGCGATGGCTGTTTCCAGCCTGGATGTTGTGAGAGATACGGTTCAGAATAGATTTGCATTGTTGTATTCAAATACTGATATAAATGGGTACGGAATATTTATAATGACACTGGATAATAATCTTTCACAGTTAGAGAATGTAAAAATTACAAATACCAATGATTATTCATCACAGGTATCGTTCACTTATAGCAAATTGGAGAATAAGTTTTTTGGTGCATATGGAGATATTCCAGTTAGTCCAAATTCCAATAATGTTAAGGGCTTCATCCTGGATGAAAAAATGAATCCAATAGTGAACATGGATATCTCAAATGACAATTATACAAATAACCTACCCGACACAGGGTATGTTTTGCTGGAAAATAAGTTTGTAGTTGTATATCAGCGGCAGGATGTATTATCCAGAACTTCAAATATAATACTAAAAAGTTATTCCCCGCAGGGGGTTCTGATGGATAATTATGAGCTTGATAAGACTCAAAAGGCAACTTTCTTAAATCCATCTATTGCTGCAAGTAATACCTGTAATAATGGACTGGTTGTTTATGAAGATTCCAATTTGTCTCTGAATGAGAATGCTCTCGGGAGT
>JBBISZ010000373.1:1389-2674 GCA_037441045.1 Deltaproteobacteria bacterium
GGTAGTCTCGGAACCTGCAGGAATTGATTGCGGTATTGTTTGTAAATCTGATTATTACGATGGTGAGACTGTAAAATTGAGTGCTATCCCGGATGAAAGTTCATTGTTTAATGGTTTCAGTGGGACGGAATGCAAGAGTGAACCTATATGTTCAGTCATAATGGATTCATATAAGACCGTTGATGTAAACTTTATATTAAAAACTTATACGATTTCAACTATTGCTGGCGAAGGTGGAAAAATCTTGCCTGAAAATCCTGTTGTAAAATATGGTGGTACTCAGAAGTTTGATATAATTCCTGACAGTGGTTATTCTGTTCAGGATGTAATGGTAGATAATGTTTCGATAGGGGCAGTAAATTCATACATCTTTACAAATGTTACTTCTTCGCATTCCATCTCTGTAACTTTTATCAAAGATAAGGTTTACTATACGATAGCCTCGTCCGCCTCTGAAGGTGGCACTATTAATCCATCTGGAGATATTCTGGTTGAAGAGGGTGGAAGTATTACTTTTACAATTTCCAGTAATACAGGATATTATCTCGATTATGTTCTGGTAGACGATAGTGACATTGGTAAAGTAAGCGAATATACATTTTCTAACATAACACAAAATCATACTATATATGCGAAGTTTGAACCTCATCTTGATGATGCTGGAATTGATGTGAAGAGCGATGCTGATTATGGAGATGTTTCAGGAAGTAAAGATAATGGGAGCAGTATAACTATAGTAAACGATAAATCAGATGCGGGCTGTAGTTGTAATATTCTGGAATAAAAAACATTTAACAAATTGTGCAATTTTTGTTAATATTCTATTGCCTAATTTGAAGGAGGATTTTATGAAATTTAAGTCTGTGTTGTTTATTGTAATCATTTTGTCTTTTTCCTTTGTTGCTTTTGGTGAGGACCTGACGATAGAAAAATGCAATCTTGATCACTTAAAAAGCCTTGCATCATCAAAAAATACAAACATTGTAATCAATTTTTATGCATATTGGTGTCCTGCCTGCAGGGAGTTATATAAAAATGTTTTAAGTACCGACAGTGTAAAAAAGATTTTATCTGAATATGTCTTTGCAAGGTGTGATGGTGAACAGGGTGAGGGAGAACAATTGTTTAACAAATATAAGATTACAGCTTTTCCTACTCTGTTGATCCTTGATTCCAGTGGTAAGGAGATCGAGAGAATGGTGGATGAGATAGATGAGGGTAAAATAAAGAAGGTGCTTGAATCTGCAAAGGCAGGTAAAAATGAGATTGAGGAACTTGCGAAAAA
>JBBISZ010000374.1:0-2673 GCA_037441045.1 Deltaproteobacteria bacterium
TAAATCTTAGACCACTGGCGAGAATTGTTGCTCAGGCATCTACTGCTACTGCTCCAGACTGGTTCACAATTGCACCGGTGTATGCAATTGAAAAGGTGCTTAAAAAGGCTAATATGAAGGTTGAAGATATCAATTGTTGGGAAATAAATGAGGCATTTGCCGTTGTTACCATTCTGGCAATGAAGACTTTTAATCTTCCACCCGATAGAGTGAATATTAGAGGCGGTGCGGTATCTATAGGTCACCCCATTGGGGCAAGTGGTGCGAGAGTGATTACAACCCTTCTTCATGTGATGAAGGATAAAAATTACAAGTATGGTCTTGCAACTGCCTGTATCGGTGGTGGAGAGGCTTCAGCCATTATTTTTGAGAAGGTCTAATATTTTGAGGAGAAAGTTATGGAGTTGAAGGTTATAAGTGTGGCTATCCCTGAAAACTCAAATATTATTATTGGACAGTCTCACTTTATCAAAACCGTTGAGGATCTTTTTGAGATTTTTAAGACTCATCTCCCATCGGCAAAGTTTGGTATCGCTTTTTCCGAGGCATCAGGTCCCTGTCTTATTAGACGTGAAGGAAATGATGAAGAATTAATAAAAGTTGCTGTTAAAAATGCACTTAATATTGGATGCGGGCATACTTTTGTAATTTTGATGAAGGATGCATTCCCTATAAATGTCTTAAATGCTGTAAAGCAGTGTCAGGAGGTTGCCACTATATTCTGTGCAACTGCAAATCCTTTACAGGTTGTTGTTGCAGAGACTGAGCAGGGTAGGGGCATTATGGGGGTTATTGATGGATCTTCCCCAAAAGGAGTGGAAGGCGAGACAGATATTATTAAAAGGAAGGATTTCTTAAGAAAAATAGGTTACAAGCTTTAAGGAGGAGATAAGATATGCCAGTTTTTGAAAAAAGAGGAACGAGACCAGGATTTATTCAGATGAATATTACTCTATGGATATTTATGATTGTTGCATTATGTGTTGCAATTGGTGTAGCGATATTTCTTGGCACCAGAGATCCATTGCATTCAAGAATAGAGAGAAGGACTGTACAGATTTTGACCTATACATATCCTACCTGTAGAGACCACAAGGTTACAGCCATAACATTTAATAATAAAGGTGAAAGGATTATTGAGACCCTTTCCTGTGGTGTTAAGGATCATTACTACTTCAAGAATGATGGACTCGAACCGACACCCGATTCCCCGAATTACGGGAAGTTTGGATTTTTGTCTGATAAGCCGAGCGAATAAGATTAAGTAGTGGAGGGGTTTGATGAATTCAGGGGGCGAATTAAAGATAGTATCTTTAGAGGATATAATACCTTATTTCATTGAATTTCCAAAAGATGATTTTTGCAAAATCTTTGATGGTATAATTTATTGTTATTGTTATCCTTCAAATATTTCAGTACAGAATCTGGATATTGTCCAGTTCAAAAAAATAATCAGCATGGTTTTAAAATCACCGGTAGATCTGATTGAATACAGGTTTATAAATCTCAAACCGAATATTCATAGACAGGTCTCAATCGGCTCCTCTCCTCAATGTGAGGTACATATAGAACATAGTACGGTCTCTGAAAGGCATGCTGTAATAAATATTGAGTCGAATACTGAAATATGGCTAACAGATTTAAAATCCCGTTTTGGTACAATATTGAATGATAGAATTATTTTTCCTGATATAAAAACACCCATAAAGATTAATGATTGTGTCACATTTGGCCTAGTGAGAACATATCTTAAGAGTAGTTCATGGTTGTATTCAAGCATTACTACAAGATTTGCAAGGCAGCTTCAGAATCCTTTTGAGCGCATTGTAATTCGATATCTAAATGGCACAATAAGGAAGAGAGTGGTTTCTGATATCAATATAGAGATTGATAGAATTACCTTAAAGAATGTACTTACAGGAAGATTGGAACATCATTCTACAGATGATCTCAAGGCAGTCTTCTGGGTAAAAAACCTGATTGGGGACCCATCAAGAGTTGATAGACAGGGTTTTATTAAAGAAGCAGATCCTGAAAATATCTTTATAGAATTCAAAGATGGTGAATGTCAATGGGGTAGTCATTCGGGCTACTCAAATAGAACACACGGCTTCTATTTTTATCCACACGATCCGGATTCAAATAACATTAAATGTTATATTCCACGCAGCGCATTAAATTATGTTTTATTCTAAAATTATTTATGAGCACTGCGGTCCAAAATAATCTGGAATCACGAAATTTATCTTTATAAATAAGGTATTATGAAAATTAATTTTACAATTTTAAAGTTGGATTACAGTCTCATATCTTGTTTATCCCTCAAAATGTTGACAAACTTTACCCCTTAAAGAAATCTGTCCTATATCAGGCACAAAGGGCAAGGGATTATAAGGTCTATTTATTCATTCTTATAAATCTCTGATTATACTTTAAAATGCTACGAGGTTGCTCAATGTTTAATACAAAAGGCATATTTAAAAATTACCTTAAGACAGAGGTAAATAAACATATTAAATAAATATTTTTAGGATTTTTTGTAATATCAGAACCGCTTTTTTTTTCATAAGAATAATGGATTTTTAGTGCTAATATTAAAATTCATTTCTGTTATTACTAATGTCAAGTCACACTTTATTACTACATTGAAATGTCATATTCTTTAGATTTAAG
>JBBISZ010000375.1:0-2646 GCA_037441045.1 Deltaproteobacteria bacterium
TTCCATAACATCTGAGAGGGCATCGTTATAGGCGTTTTCATCAGGGTTGGATCTGAGATAGTCTATATGATTTTTTAATATCTTTGAATACCCTTGAAAGCACAAAATACCACAGGAGTCAAGTTGTGAAACAATATCCCTGACAAACACAATCAAATTATTATACTTTTTAGGTACAAGATTGGAGACCTTTATTCTGGTAAGTCTGTACTTCAAGAGATCCATCTCTATATCCATAATACACTTCTGAACAAGTGGGATTATTCTCTTTAGATTCTTTCTCCTTTCAATATCAAGCCTCTTAAATGGTACTATTTTTATGGCAAAATCCCTTCTTAAGGCAAGAAGCTCTCTTAACCTTTTTTTCAATTCAGAGTGAAGGTGAGCATTCCCCTCGTTTTCTATCATTAACTTCCTGACAAAAATTATCTTCTGATTGATTGCTTTTTTATATAATTTTTCATCATTCTGATTGATGTTTTTTGTCTCCAGATCAACCACCCTCCCTTTTTTCTATTTCATCTGCAAACCACTTAAAATATGAAAAGGCAGATAGCAGGGAAAAAATCATTGATATCACCACCAGAATAAGCCCCACCCTGTGAAAGTCAATCATCCCACTAAAAATTATAAAATTTACTTCGTAAGGATAATGCACAAGTAATCCCACAATTCCGATCATCTGTAAAGCCGCCTTTGTTTTTCCCTCCTGAGATGCAGACAGCACCAGCCCTTCCTGTGAGGCAAGAGCCCTCAATACTGTAATGGAAAATTCCCTTGCAAGCAGTATAACCACCAGCCAGGCAGGAACACGATTGAGAGGGATTAACATTACAAGACAGGTGACTACCATAAGTTTATCCGCAAGTGGGTCAAGAAACTTTCCAGTTACTGTTATGAGATTGAGTCTTCTGGCAAGGTATCCATCTATAAAATCTGTACCTGATGCTATAGAAAACAGAAGGGCTGCCAGATAACAATTGCGTGGTGATTCATATGCTATTAAAACTGCCACTATTGGAATCAATATAATCCTGAAGAGAGTAAAAAGATTCGGGATATTAAAAATATCTTTTTTAATGCTGGTCTTCAATTGGTGGTAGTCTCCGTTTTTTGTTTATTGAGTATGTACTCCTCTTTATATTTCAGATACAGACGAGAAACCTTCCTCACATACTCTATTGTCTCGGGGAAAGGAGGAATCTTGTCGCCATATTTCTTTACTGCGGCGTGTCCGGCATTGTATGCAGCAAGAATAAGCACAAGATCTCCATTGAACATGTTAGCCAGAAATCTCAGATATCTCGCCCCTCCCATAATATTTTCTTTCGGATTAAAATTATCCTTTACATTCATATCTTTGGCTGTAGAAGGCATCAACTGCATCAACCCCTCTGCCCCTTTTGGAGAGACGGCATAAGGATTATAACTCGACTCCACCGCCATTACTGCCCTGATAAGATATTCGGGGAGATTGAAGGTCTTTGCTGCCTCCTTAATATGTTCGTCATATTCTTTGGGATTTATCTTTGCTGGTTTTATAAACTTGATCTTCCTGTCTATTACCTTATTCTTCTCCACCTTGATAAACATAGTGCAGTTTTTCTGTCTTCTATCGGTAAAAATCACAGAGCCATCGGGTTCTGTACATTGATATATACTCTGTGCATCAAGAGAGAATGACAAAAAGGCAAATAGAACAAGTGTAATAAATTTCATATCAACATTATAAAGTATAATTTCAAAACGGCAATTTTTTGCCAGCTTCCTTTATTATCAGTTCGGCACACAGCCTGCCAGAATAGGCAGCCATAGAAATTCCCTGCCCAGGAAAGGTACTATCTCCAGCCAGATAGAGATTTTCAAGACCCACCCTGTTTCCACCACGATTATATAGCCCCTGTCTGAAGTCCATCTTCTTGCCAAAAGTGCCATCCTCTCTACCTGTGATCTTCTCAATATCAATAGGGGATCTCACATCCACAATCCTCGCCCCTTCCTTTATACCGGGAATAATATTCTCAAGCATATTAAGAACTCTCTCAACAGATGACTTCTTCATCTTTTCAGGATATTTATGGGTCTTCCACTTCTGGGCATCTTCGGGAGTACTAACAATCAAATTATGAAAATCCTTTTCTCTCACCAGAGAGTTATCCAGCATGGACGGAACAAATAATCTAATCAGACCACTCTCCCCAAAATCATCACTCAGCCTTGATATATAAAGGGCGTTTGGTGATGTTAGATTCCTTAATATGTTCTTCTCAACCTTGAGATAGATATAAAGGAAAGAATATGCATTTTCTATAACATCAATTTTATGTCTCAGATTATCGCTCAGATGTCTCCTCTCAATTAATCTGGTAAATGTATTAATCGCTGTAGTGTTTGAGACTATCCTGTCTGCATGAATTACCCTGTCAGATGCCAATCTTACACCTCTTGCAAAACTATTACTTACAAAAATCTCCTTTACCTCACAATTTGTAAATATATTGACCCCTGATTCTTCTGCAACCCTCTTTATTTCCTGAATAAGCGAGTTGTTACTACCGCGCGTATAATAAAGCCCCTCCCTGTGAATCCCTATCATTAAATATGCAGATATAAAGGCAGGAATCTCAAACGGTTTTAAGAGTGTAA
>JBBISZ010000376.1:0-2642 GCA_037441045.1 Deltaproteobacteria bacterium
GGGATATTCTCAAAAGGTCCTGTGATCAAAATTATCAAAGATCTTAATACATTTGTGTACGATAAGAATTCCAGTGGGGTGATTCAGGTTGCACTTCCTGATGAGATTGTAATATCTGAGACGGTTGAATTTTATGAAAGATTTAACAGAATAGAAAACATCTCAGTAATTGCGATCTTTGTAAACAGAACAATAGATTTTATTGATATAGAATATGAGTCTGATGATGAGAATGACAATATGGCGAGATTATACAATTATTATCTTAAAAAATTCAGAGAGGAGAGAAATCAGGTTTCTTCTCTCAAAAGCAGTACTTCAGATGCAGTAATCGAAATACCGTTTTTTACAGATAAGATGCCTCTTGTAAACATTGTAGAATATTTAAATAAGTTATGAACAGGAAAAATACAAAGTTATTCTTTATCTTCGGACCCGGTGGAGTAGGCAAGACAACTCTCTCATCGTCAATAGGACTTTCGTATGCCTCAAAGGGTCTTAATGTGCTTGTTGTGACTGTAGACCCTGCGAGAAGACTTATGGATATTCTGGGGATAGATGGCTACGGACTATCTCCTGCTCCGATAAATCATATATTTGAGAAAGAGACAGGCAAACAACTAAAAGGCAGAATGGATGCAATGATGATAGATTCAAGGGATGCCTTTTTGAATCTTCTAAAAAGATATATAACTGATGAAAAGATTATTTCACAGATTACCTCAAACAGGATTTTTCATTACCTCTCAGATTCTCTGATAGGTGCTCAGGAATATCTCTCTGCAGAAAGGATTTATGATATTTTTCTTGGGGGTGAGTATGATTTAATTGTGGTTGATACGGCGCCTTCCAAGAATGCCTTTGAATTTATTGATGGTGCAAAGAAGATGGCAGCATTTCTGGACAAAAGGATTATCAGGTTTTTTGTTGATTTTCAGGACGATGAAACTCTGAGTGGTATATTCTTTAAGAAGACAGGAGATTTTCTTTATAAAATAATGGGCATTATATTTGGTCCCGATTTTATTCTGGATATGAAAGGTTTTTTGAATAGTCTATCTTCAATGTATTCGGAGCTCTTGAAGAGGGCATATGAACTTGATGCTCTCTATCTTTCAGACAATATTAAGTATTTTATTGTTGGCTCTCCTCAAAAACTCTCTTTAGGGGAATTAAATCATCTACTTAAAGGGCTCAAGATGAGAGGTATAAGAAAGGTTATGACTATTATTAATAAGGCGCCCTATTTATACAATAACAAAGATATTGTGGATAGGATAAATGTGATGATGACAAAATGTAAAAATAATGATATAAAAACCAACCTTGAGAGTATTTTGAGGATTGAAGGACGGATGCTTGAATCCTTAAATGATAACCTGAGGGATTTAGATGAACTTATACGAGATGGGAAGATCATTCTCCCTGATCTATATATGGAGGTAATGAAGATTGACCAGTTATTGAAGCTTGGAGATATATGTACAGGAGGTATTTTATTATGAGGACTATATCTTATCTGGTTTTATTGTTTTTTATTATGGGCTTTTCTTATCTACATGCTCAGGATGCGGATTCTTTCAGGATGCAGGGGGATGAGGCTTATAAGGCAAAGGATTATGATAAGGCTATTGAATTATACAAGGCAAGTTTGAAGTTAAATGGAAAAAACTGGCAGGTTCATGAAGCCTTAGGAAATGCCTATTTCAAAGCAAAGAGATATACAGATGCAGCGGCAAGCTATGCTGAGGCTTTAGGGTATAATCCTCAGCTTGTGTCTGCATATTATAATATGGGCTTTTCATATTTAAAAGCAGGGCTTTTTAATGAAGCAATTAAGAATTTTGAGAAGTACATTTCTATTAAAAATGAGGATCCAGATGGCTATTACAGACTTGGTGAGGCATATTATTCAGTAGGAGAAAAGGATAATGCTATAAAGAATTATGAAAAGTTTATATCTATGGCTAATAAGGATGTGTCTCAGAAAAAGATAGATAATGCAAAGGCAAAACTTTCAGAGCTCAGAGGATCTCAGGGTGGTACAACGGCTCCAGTAGTTGCTGTAGCGACCAGCTCAAATCCAGCACCCTCTACTACAAATGTTGTGCCAGGCCAGATTGTCTCGCCTTCATTACCGATTCCTGCTAATTCTGCCATAACTACACAAGGGAGTACTAACTCTCAGACAGGAAAGGTGAGTGCACCTCCAGTTCAGAGTACAATCCCACCAGCAAATTCCTCAGCAACAGCTACTAATAAGGGTACATCTTCAGGTGTATCTGGTTATAGCCTTGAAAAAGATCCAGCAAAAGATATGATTATGGAGGCAGATGGACATCTTGCAAATGGGAATTATAGACTTGCAATTTCTACTTATAGAGATGCGATTATAAAGAATCCCAATAGTATTCAGGCTCATTATAATCTTGGTATTGCTCTAGCAAAAGTAGAGAGATATGAACAGGCTATTTCAGAGTGGGAAAAGGTCCTCCAGATAGACCCAAATAATGCAGGTGCAAAAGAGAATATTAATAGAGCAAAGGCAAAATTATCAGGAGCTGCGGTTCCTGCAGCGAATACGCCTGCAATTGTGCCGAAACCATCCACAGCAGCTGCTCAGGATAAGAGTAATACTCCAC
>JBBISZ010000377.1:0-1285 GCA_037441045.1 Deltaproteobacteria bacterium
CAGGAGATTTCTCTCCCGTAACTCCTTCTTTTGAAAATTTATAGGCTTTGTCTTTTTCTTCACCTTTGCCACCTCGTGCAGCAACTCCACCCCCACCATACCCTGCAAATCCTCCACTTACAGTGCTATCCGCCACAATATCACCTTTTGCTGCCTTTTTCTCCAGCCTTGCCTCAGACTTTGCAGGTGCTGCGGCCGGCGCCGGAGCAGCAGTTTCTTCCAGCGCCATAGTATCAGTCTTCGTCATCAACCTTCTTCTATAGCCCGGTCCCCCAATCCCATAGCCTGATATAATCTTTAGATAATCAGGGTTCAAGATAGGATAAGATGGTATAGGCTTAAATCCATTTGAACTTACCCAATTCTGATAAGCCATAATCAGATTTGTCTTATATCTCCCTAAACTGGCTTTGACAGGATAAAGAGAATTTATATCAGGGAATATATGTGGTGTAAAGTAGTCAATAGATCTATCGTACATATATGAAAGAAGTTCTACTACCTTTGACAGAGATCTCTTACCATCAGGTGCAGTAACTTTAATCTTAAAGGTCTCTTTCTGAGAAGGTCTCAATGTATCTCTAAATGTAATAAATTCAATCTTCAACTCCTTATTATCCCAGGGAACCATAATATTCTCATAAATTCTAATATTCTGATAATCATTTATAAAACTTCCAACAAGAGTAAAACCACCCCTCAATTCATCTCTTACATCAATTTCATATATTGAACTGGATTTTTCAGGGTAAAGCATCTCCTCATCAATGGTTTTGCCTGATTGATAATGATAGAGATAGAGCGGAGAATCTTTAATCCCGGAAGAGACAAACACCCTTGCCTTTTCTCCAACTTTGTATGAATTTTTCTGAGCAATAAATACAAATGGTAGATTAAACCTGCTCTTATCATCAACAACAATAAATGTCTTAAATGTCTCATACTTTGCCCCAAAATCATCAACTGTCTCATAGTAAATTTTATAAAGTGATGGTCTCAGTTTTGATACATCAAGTTCAAAAATACCTTTATCATTGTGGACACTTTCACCATTCATAACCTCCTTATCATCTTTTAGCCCGAGTAAATATCTATCCAGATTATATGAAGTATCATACCTCGGAAGCCTTCTATCATCATCATGCTGGTATTTATTCTTTTCTTTTTCCTTAAAAAAATCTGGCATCACCTGTTCTATCTCAGACGGCATAAGTGCCTTCTCTGGCTCCTTAAGACTTACAATCTTGAATCTGCCTTTGCCAGCCCTTGGTTCACCATTGAGTCC
>JBBISZ010000377.1:1295-2621 GCA_037441045.1 Deltaproteobacteria bacterium
GATAAAAAACTTAAGTTCTGAACTGATTTTTGCCTCAACAGAGGTAAATCCTATTCTATAACTCTGTTCAGCCGATCTCGTCTCACCTCCCTCATCTGTAACATCAACCTTAAGAGTGTAATTATAACTGATCTCTTTAATGCTTTCTGAAAGTCTTTCATCAACAGGTGGTGTAAATTTTATCCTGAATTTACCTTCATTATTCAACACTGCCTTCCCTGTGGCAATTGTCTGAGTCTGCGAATTATACGGTCGGTAATAATAAAGGTCACCATATCCATACCCATAGTAATACCACCAGTAGGGGAATACAGGGGTTCTTGTAACAACATATTTTACCTCACCATTCGTAACAGGCATACCGAAGTAGTATTTTACATCGCCGGTAATCTCAGCCTCTTTGTTCAGTCTCAATGGAGTTTCGGGATCATTAAGTTTGACCTCAAATGTCGGCCTCTTATACTCCTCCACCCTAATATTCTGATAACCCCAGTATGTTCCAATCCTCCAGTTGCCAAGGATCCTCCCCTGTGGAATCAAAAACTCCCCCGATGCAGTTCCAAACTCATTTGTAGTCACATCCTTTTTTTCCACTGTCTGACTATTATAATCATATAAAACGACTTCCAGTTTTCTGTTCGCAACTATCTTATAATTACCCTTGTTAAAATTTCCGCTGAAATGTACTATCTTCCACTTCACCTTCTGAAGAGGTCTGTAAATTGATCTATCAGTAAATACAAGTGTCCTTTCTGTTTCTACCCCTTCACCCCTCTGATAAAAGTAGTTATATTGCAAATCGGATGTAAAGTCTTCACCCTTCTTTGCTACAACAAAGTGAGAATATCCCGTATAATTCTCTTCGAATCTGGCAAGTCCATTACTATCTGATTTCTGACTCTTATATTTATGATGACCGTTCTGCCAATCGTATCTATATAATGTTACATCCACATCTGAAACAGGTTTACCACTATTTCCATCTACCACGCGTACTATAAATGTACCATCAAAATCCTCTCTCTCCTCAAGCACCATATCTGAGACAGTCATATAGATTGCCTTTATCTCATTGTCAGATTTAGAAAAGTCCTTTCTTGCAGATGAGGTTATCAGATAAAAACCATTCTTTTTAATCGGTGGCACGACATATTTTTTATGCATATTAAAATCAGGTGTCTGCTCAAGAGAGACTGACCATTCATAATCGGGATTCTGACTGAAAACAATGCTATCAAGCTTTTTATATTGTGGGTAGATATAATAATCTCTTGCATTTTTAATAAGTGAAAAGAAATCCAGCCTGAATGCCCTGAAGTAGATCTT
>JBBISZ010000378.1:0-2620 GCA_037441045.1 Deltaproteobacteria bacterium
GATCCTGAATACAAATTGGGTCAAACTGGAGGTTACACCAGACCCAAGAACATTACTGCCCGATCCTGTAGAGACTTTTTTGGCAGCAAAGATGATGATAGATGATGGTTTTGTAGTATTACCTTATATACCTGCTGACCCAATTCTGGCAAAAAAGCTCGAAGATCTGGGTTGTGCAACAATAATGCCTCTTGGCTCACCCATTGGCAGTAATAGGGGGATAAGGACGGAAGATGCCATCAGGATTATTATAGAGAATGCAAATATTCCAGTGGTTGTGGATGCCGGTATCGGTGCACCTTCTCATGCGGCATTTGCTATGGAGATGGGTGCAGATGCCGTATTAGTTAATACCTGTGTTGCAACTGCAAAAGATCCGGTACTTATGGCTGAGGCGATAAGAGATGCGGTTATGAGCGGGAGAAAGGGATATCTGTCGGGATTACCATCTCAAAATTTTTATGGTAAGGCGTCGAGCCCAATAAAGGGCTTAATCTTCAGTTAGTATGACTTTTTATGATATCCTTAAAAAGTTTGATAAAGATACATTTCTAAAGAAGATTGATGAAGTTTCTATATCAGATGTAGAGAGGGTTCTTAATATCAAGACAATCTCTTTAGATGATCTACCAGTATTATTATCTGATAATATACTGAGTTTTATGGATGAATTGAAAAAGAGGGCAAGGGAAATTACAAGGCGCAGATTCGGGAATAATATCCTCCTGTATGCACCTCTCTATTTGAGCAATGAATGTGTGAATGATTGTAAATATTGCGGTTACAGGATATCAAAAAAGGAGAATCGAAAGACGCTTATACTTGATGATGTGATCTCGGAGGCTGATAGGCTTTTTGATCTTGGCTTTAAGCATATTCTACTCGTATCAGGTGAGGATAGGAGGGCGGTAAGCACAGATTATCTCGCAAAAATAATAAGTATTCTTACTCAAAAGTTTCCATCAATAAGTATTGAAGTAGGTCCCCAGAGCAGAGAGGAGTATAAGGTTCTAATTGAGGCAGGTCTTGACGGGCTTACTATTTATCAGGAGACTTATGATGAGGAGATGTATAAGAGATACCATGAGAAGGGTCCCAAGAGAGATTTTTTTAGAAGATTGATCACCCCTGAATATGCACTGGAGGCCGGAATAAGAAGGCTGGGTATTGGGGCACTGATGGGACTGAATGATTACAGGTATGAGACATTTCTTTTGGCACTACATCTTGATTATTTACAGAGGAGGTACTGGAAGACATTTTATACAGTATCTTTCCCTCGAATAAGGAGGAGTGCGGCAGGTTTTGAAATCCCATTTCCTGTAAGTGATGAGCAGCTGATTCAGGTAATTTGTGCTCTTAGAATCATATTTGAGGATACAGGACTTGTCCTTTCAACCAGAGAACCACCACATCTCAGGGATAGCCTCATAGGAGTTGGTATTACTCAGATGAGTGCAGGCTCAAAGACAAATCCGGGTGGATATAGCCTCAATCTATCTACTGAAAATCAGTTTGATGTGGAAGATCAGAGAGATTTGAAGACTGTTATGGAGACTATAAAGAGTAGCGGTTATGAGGCTGTATTAAAGGATTGGGATATTGCCTTTATCGAAAGGGTTTAATAATGAACAAGGATGAAAAGATGGAATTGTTCAAAAATGCTGCCCTCTATCCTGTAACATCTGAAGTACATTCAAAGGGGAGAAGAGATGAAGATATCCTCTTATCTATTGCAGAGGCGGGCGCAAGAGTTATTCAACTCAGGGATAAATTTGCAAACAAGAAGAGATTTTATGAAAAGGCAATTTATTTCAGGGAGATTACCCGTAAATACGATATGCTTTTAATAATAAATGATCATCTGGATATTGCTCTTGCGGTAGATGCAGATGGCGTGCACTTAGGTCAGGAGGATCTCCCAATCAAGGTTGCAAGGAGATTGGCTCCGGATCTTATAATAGGGGCATCTACACACAATAAGGAAGAGATTGTATCGGCTCAAAATGACGGAGCTGATTACATAAATATAGGACCAATCTTTACTACACAGACGAGAGAAGGACATAATACTTTTCTTGGAATTGAAGGATTATTGGAGTTAAAGGATTATGCAAAGGTTCCATTTTCGGTTATGGGAGGCATAAAGGCTCATCATATACCTGATCTGATAAGGGCAGGTGCGAGAATAATTGCGATGGTAACTGAAATTACTGAATCTGATGATGTAAGTCTAAAAACGAGAGAAATGCTTAATAAAATCAAAAGAACTACACAAAGTTTAACTAATTCAAAGAATTATATATAAAAAGGGCATAGGTATTGATACACTTCATTAAGTTATTTCTTGAAAAAAAGTAAACGTAAAAAATTAAGATTACTTGTTATAATTCATAGGATTCAAGATTTAATAATTGGTCATATCTGAACTTTTCTTCATTTATCTGGATGATTACAATAATATTATCTGACTAAGTCTATTTTCACAGTACTTGTGGGGATGGACAGAAGACCTTACCAATTTTATTAAAGATAGATTAAAAAATTTATATGGAATATAAATAGGACCGCAATTTGAAGGAAAAGGGAGAGAATGTAGATAATCTGATTTTGAAAATAT
>JBBISZ010000379.1:0-2610 GCA_037441045.1 Deltaproteobacteria bacterium
ATAGCAGCGGAGGATCAGAATTTTTATAATCACAGGGGGATAGAACCTCTTGGAATTCTCAGGGCAGCTCTCACAAATATAAGAAAAGGCAAGAAGGCGCAGGGTGGCTCTACAATCACACAGCAGGTTGCAAAGACATTTGTAGGGAGAGAGAAGACATATACAAGAAAGATAAAAGAGATGTTACTTGCCTTGAAACTTGAAAGTGAATTTACAAAAGATGAGATACTCTACCTCTATCTCAATCAGGTTTATCTTGGGCATGGGCTCTACGGAGTTGGTGCTGCGGCTAAGGGATATTTTAGAAAGAATATGAATGAACTGACACTCTCAGAGATGGCTATGCTGGCAGGACTTCCACCTGCTCCCAGCAATTATTCTCCATATTCAAATCCCCAAAGGGCACATGAACGCATGAAATATGTCTTAAATCGTATGTTCGAAGATGGATATATTACAAAGGAAGAGAGAGATAAAGCCGTTAAAGATGTCCCCGTGGTATATGATATTGAAGACTATTTCAGAGCTCGTGCCCCTTACTTTACTGAGCATGTGAGGAGATATATCCAGAATCGCTATGGAGATAATGCCCTTTATAGAGGAGGATTAAAGGTTTATACAACAGTGGATCTTGAGAAACAGTTTGAAGCAGAGGAGGCTTTGATCCGTGGTGTAAAGGAGATTGATAAGCGGCAGGGATACAGAGGAGCATTAAAACACATAGAAAAAGATAAAATATCCAAATATATAAAAATATTGTCCCGTCAGTTCGGGGAGAACAAAGAGGTTGTAAGTGAAGAAAAATATTTTGCTATAGTCTCTGAGATTAAACCAGGTGGACAGGAGGCAACAATCTATCTCTCGGAGAACAGGAAGGGTCGACTGCTTGCCAGGGCATCAAAATGGGCGAGGCAGTTTAATAATTCATCACCTTACGACAAGCTTGATAATCTGAGTAAGATCTTAAATGTTGGAGATGTAATACTTGTAAGGCTTGCAACAAAGGCAGATCTATCACACGAGTGGGAGCCAGGGACTCTACTTCCTATAAATAGTGAAATTATTGATAATGAGACTTTTGCACTTGAACAGGAGCCTGACGTACAGGGCGCTCTCGTATCAATAGATCCAAATAATGGATATGTAGTGGCAATGATAGGAGGTTACTCCTTTGAGTGGAGTGAATTTAATCGTGCCTTTCAATCCTGTAGACAGCCGGGGTCTGCCTTTAAACCTATCGTATATGCAACTGCCATAGATAAGAAGGATTATAATCCAGCGACAATCATTGTTGACTCACCAATAGTTTTTGATGATGCGGATAATAATTTGAGATGGAAGCCAGAAAATTTTGAGAGCGACTATAAGGGTGATGTCACAATGAGGAATGCTATAGTCAATTCTTTCAACATACCGGCCGTTAAGACACTTCAGGATGCAGGAATTCAAAATGTGATAGAATATGCAAAGAAATTTGGTATAACATCCGAATTATCCCCCAATCTTGCCCTTGCCATAGGTGCCTCCTGTGTAACCCTTTGGGATCTTACAAATGTATATACAGTATTTGCGAGACTTGGGACAAAGATTCCAGCAAAGTTTATAAGACGAGTAGAAAACAGATATGGCGAGGTACTGGAAGATAATTCTGACTTTTATGATGCCGATATAAACTTTATGAGAAGGATTGATAAAGGGATTTATACAATTTTGAATCCCCCTGAGAGAGTTCTGGATGCAGACAGTGCATTTATTCTTGTAAGAATGCTGAGAGATGTCTGTATGTACGGGACTGCAGCCGCTGCATCTGCTATCAAACAGCCTGTAGCAGGAAAGACAGGGACCACAAACGATTCTTTTGATGCATGGTTTATGGGCTTTACAAGAAATCTTGTTACAGGAGTATGGGTAGGGTATGACAGGTATGAGATTCCTCTGGGTAGAAGAGAGACTGGAGGAAAGGCTGCACTTCCTATCTGGATGGCATACACAAAAAAGGCTCTTAAAGGCAGACCTGAACCTGACTATTATCCCACTTCTGGAATTGTAATGAAGCGTATGGATCCTCTAACCGGTGCAATCCTGACAGAAGAGAGTTCAGGGGGAATTCTGGCACCATTTAAGAGAGAGACTGATTTTGAAAAATTGATGAATCAACAATCAAATAAAAGCACAGAGGAATTGTTCAAAATGGATAGATAAATACAGTAATGTATATTGCCATCCACTTGTTCCGTATTGTTTCATTAAAAATTTTCTTACTATTATGAAAATTCTTTTTTTGTTTATAAACAGGCATAAAAAATCGGGTAGGTCTATTAAAATAATTTTCAGAAAGTCATAAACCATTATTAGAATTTTTTTAGATTTTTTGAAAAAATGTTCCAGATACTATTTTAAGGTAGAAAAATGTGGCATAATATTTAAGTTGTGTATACTGGCACTGCTGTCCAAAGTAATCTTAAATCATAAAATTTATCCTTCTAAAACAATGTGTTAGATATAGATATTTTGCAATTTCAAGATCAGGTTACCCTATCAATGTCTTCTTTATACATCAAAATGCTGTCCAATTAAAATCCTTTTAATGTTAGTTGCTCAATATCAGGC
>JBBISZ010000380.1:0-2287 GCA_037441045.1 Deltaproteobacteria bacterium
ATGGACAGCAGGGTATTGGGACCGGACTATTTACTGTTCTGCCAGCAGGTCCTGTTGATGCGGGAGTGGATTCAGGTACAGATACAGGTATAGATACAGGATATGATGCAGGTAGAGATACAGGGGTGGATACTGGATATGATGCAGGAAAGGATGTTGTAATCGTTGATATATATGTTCCAGATACAGGGACAAAAGACACCTCTGTAAATGATGTGGTCTCTGATACCAAAACCAGCAAAGATGTAGTGTATGCCGATAAAGATCAACCAGAAGAGTGCACCTGTGACGAGACAACCGCCTGTGATCCCGATTGTGAGTGTGATCCGGAGTGTCAGGATGGAGTTAATGATGGTGTTGTTGCAAGCGGTTGTTCATGCTCTTTCATTGAGTAATATGAGTAATAATATAATCATGTATTAAATTTATGATGATGTACTGTTCTGCGTCTTTCCAGACCTGTTTTTAGGGCTTAAATTTGTAGAGGTCATCACTACTGTCCAAAAAAATTTTAAGTCATGATATTTGTACTTATAAAATAAAGGTTTAAGAATTAGATTTAATCATATTTTCGAAATCAGGTTAGCTATCCAGAGGTTGAGCGAATTTCAGAATAAATGAATTATTGCAAAACTTATTTTGGGCAGATGTGATTCAGGATACATGGTATTTTATTTTGCTTAATATGTTAGCATGGACATAGGGCAGGAAATAAGTCAATGGCTTTTGGGATAAAGGGTCCAGATAATCGCCACATATTTCCAGGAGTGGAATAAGGAAAAAATCCCTCTTTTTTAATTCTATGTGTGGTATTGTGAGGTTTTCAGAGTCAATAATCTGATCTTCATATAGTAGAATATCAATATCAATCAGTCTCGGTCCCCACCTTAATGTGGGCTCTCTTCCCATTTTCGTCTCAATATCTTTTATCGTTTTCAATAGTTCAAGTGGTGGAAGCTCTGTCTCACATTTTATGACCATATTGAGAAAATTCGACTGAGGAGAGTAGCCGTATGGAGAGGTCTCATAGAGCGAAGAATTGCAGATTATTTTAATCTTATTATCGTTAATTAATTTTATTGCCTGCTGAATGTTCTCCAGCCTGTTTCCTATATTACTCCCAAGTGCGAGAAAAGTAATAGACATAATTATTTGTTTTCTTTAAGGTATCTCAATATTATTTTGTCGAGCGACTCTTCAGATATAGTCCCCTCTCCAAATACAGTAAAGTCTGAAGATGTAGATATGGGCCTGAAATGCGATACTTCCTCTTTTTTTGTGTTCTGATGACTATTCACTTCTACCTGTACTTCTTTCTGAGAAGGAGGCTTATTTGTTAACTCTATATTTTCTGATGCTTTACTTTCAGTGCTCAGATGATATGTGTCGTATTTACCAGAGATCAGCTCTTTTATTAGCTCCTTGTGCTGGTTTTCCATAATTGACTTCAGGATCTCTCGCATATTATCCTTACCCAGTATGTGAGAGTAGTTGGTTTTCTTTGTGGCAATAATATTTCCACCAATAAATATGTGTGAAATTACAACAGGATTCTCTTCACCACTGTCTTCTGTCTGGACATGGTAAATCTTATCTTTATACTTTATATTATGATTGAACCCTGGCAACATATATCGTCTATTCCTGTGTTAGTCTATTTATAGCCTCTCTCTTTAATAGTAATCTTTGATTGAGTGAATTGTCCTTGCTCTGTTCCATATTGCGACGAGAATTTACATCAGTGATTACAAAGTCTGTAAGTGAGAATACAGTAAATCCCAGATTCTCAATTGTCTCTTCGTCCAGATTAATCCCAAATTGAGATACATCCAGCGGTATATCCACTTTCATATATATACATTCCGGTTTTGAATCTTGAGCAGGAACATCGCGTGTAAATTGATAGATGTCTATTTTTTTTGAATACTCTTCTATTGATCTGATCTCTGATAAAAGATCCAGATAATTATTGCTGGAATATCCAGGGACTACATAGTTGAATGGGAAGACATTCGAACTCAGGTATTTAAGGATATACAATATATCTTCTTTCTTTTCTGTAACAATATCAAAAGATGCCTTTTCAAATTGCTGTGCTGCAATGACCTCTTTTCTGGCAGTCAGTCTTGTGATTCTATCAAAGATATTGTCTCTGCTGGTGGAGTAGTGGTATATCGAAATTCCTGACCTATTCAATTCGGATATCGCCTTTGACACTTTTTCCTCGCAGGCTGAAAATAGTTTTTCAACAGAGATCCCGAGTTTATACATAAGTTCTCTGGACTCC
>JBBISZ010000380.1:2297-2610 GCA_037441045.1 Deltaproteobacteria bacterium
AGATGATGAAGAATATGCATAACCTTCAAAATAGTGCAGGATATTCGGGATAATATCTTACTTCCTTTAAGCCCGGAACTGTATCTGAAAAGATCTTTTATATCGCCTATACTTTTAAACTCCTGAGGTATATCAATATCAAGTGAAATAAGGTAATTGATGGCATCATTATATATGTGATGAATTCTTCTGTATGATCTGGGTTCGGTCAGGACAAAATTATTGAGTTTGAGAAAATTATCTATCTCTGCATCACTCTTAAAATTTAGTCTTCTGAAGTCTATTACCGAATTGCCGTATAGCATGACCCCAA
>JBBISZ010000381.1:0-2608 GCA_037441045.1 Deltaproteobacteria bacterium
GATGCAATCTGCATCCAGTAAGACCTGCGAGTGAAATATCTCTATATACAATAATCTCCTCAGCCTGAGAAGGAATAGGTCTGAGTCCAAAACGGGTAGAGAACACACCTTCATTCATCACCCCTTTGCCACTCAGGTTATGGTCCTCACAATGAGAGATTACAAGCAGGTTATGAGTTACTGCATACTCCATAGCCCTTCTGAGAATCCCGCTGTTCATTACACTTTTGCCATCCTCTGATATTGCCACCATCCCTTCCTGCTTCATGCTAAAATACTCGCAAAGCTTCTCTCCCTTCTGCTCAACAGTTATCGCACCAACAGGCATCACCTTTACACCATTTGCCATCCTTGCCCTCTCCATAATAAAACGAGTTGTGGATGGATTATCATTGGGAGGAATTGTATTTGGCATACAGGCAATCGCCACAAACCCTCCCGCTGCTGCGGCCCTGCAACCGCTCTCAATCGTCTCCTTAAACTCCTCTCCCGGCTCTCTCAAATGGGTGTGAATATCGATAAAACCTGGCGCAACTACCAGATTGGACAGATTGACAATATCTGTACCCTTTAGATGGATTGCAGATTTTATTTCTACAATTTTACCTCTGTCAATCAATATATCCACCTTCTTATCCATATTGTGAGAAGGATCCATTACTCTCGCATTTTTTAAGAGCAACATGTCTAACTCCTTATATAAAGTTTATTGTTCAATACTCACTCTCTCTGCCCCTCTGAGGAGGAAGAGAACCGCCATTCTCACTGCAACTCCGTTTTCTACCTGATTGAGAATTACACATCGCCTGTCATTTACAACATCGGGCGAAATCTCCACATTCCTGTTTATTGGACCGGGATGCATAATAATAGCATCTTTCTTTACTAATTTGAGATTCTCTCTGTTGAGCCCGTAGAGCATAGAGTATTCTCTAATGGTCGGGAACAACCCCTCTGTCAATCTCTCAAGTTGAATCCTCAACATCATAACCACATCGGCCCACTCAAGAGCCTCTTTGAGATCATAAGTCACTTTAACATTCATCTTTTCAATACCAGTTGGAATCAGCGTTTTGGGACCTACAAGCATCACCTCAGATTTCATTTTTGTAAGCCCGATAATATTGGATCTTGCAACCCTTGAATGAGCAATATCGCCAACTATCGCAACCTTAATGCCCTCAAAATCCTTTTTGTATTCTTTCATTGTATACATATCCAGAAGAGCCTGTGTTGGATGTTCATGCAGTCCATCCCCTGCATTTAATACCGACGCAGATACTATTTTTGATAGATACAGAGCCGAACCAGAAAATGAATGCCGCATAATCATAAAATCAGGTTTCATAGCCATAAGTGTCTGAGCAGTATCCAGAAGCGTCTCGCCCTTTACAACCGCTGAGGCTGAAGATGTTATATTAATTATATCAGCAGAAAGCCTCTTCGCAGCAATCTCAAAAGATGTCCTTGTTCGCGTGGAAGGTTCAAAGAAGAGATTAATAACCGTCTTACCTTTAAGTGCAGGGACCTTCTTAATATTCCTGAGTGAGATAGTCTTGAATGTACGAGCAGTATCCAGAATAAGTGATATCTCCTTCTCCGAGAGCTGCTCCATTGATACAAGATCTTTATGATTAAATACCCCTTTTTTGATTACTCTGGGTATAGTCATAATGCTTATCTCCTTTCAAGAATGACCTCATCATCTTTACCTGTCTCCTCAGAAAACCTTACTGTTACTCTATCTTTCTCTTTTGTTTCTATTTTCTGTCCAATATATTCAGCATAAATCGGTATCTCTCTGTTCCCTCTATCTATCAGCACAGCCACCTCAATTTTTCTGGGTCTACCAAAATCTATTATAACATCTATCGCAGCCCTTATTGTTCTGCCAGTATAAAGAACATCATCAACAAGAACAATATACTTATCATTAACATCAAACATAAGTTCCGTATCCCCGATAGTAGGCTTAATGGGTGAGGTATCAATATCATCCCTGTAGAGTGTAATATCCACCACACCACATGGTATATTGATTTTTGTCTTCTTCTTAATAATTCTATTAATCCTCTCCATTAGATAGACACCACCAGTCCTGATGCCTACCAGTGCAAGTCGATCCAGTAAATTAGAATGCCTTTTTAAGATCTCCTCGGCAAGGCTGTTTATCATTGCCTTAATCTCTTCACTTCTTAAGACTACCTTTTTGTTTTGCGACACCTCAAACCTCCTTCTACTAATTGTACAATTCAGTATGCAATATAATTACCCATTGCGGTATGCTCAGCAGTAATATCAATGGTATGAACAAAGTCAAACGGGATATATCTTATCTGTTCCTGATAAATCATTCTCGCAGAGACTCTGGATCTTGATGGCTCTCTAATTATAGAAAGGGCAGTCGGAGGGAGATCCAGATTCTGACTCTTTTTCAGTTTTCTTACGAAGTTATTCCTTATGAGATCGTCTCTCTTATCAGTCAAAGCCTGATTGGCAGCACCAGAGACAGCCTCCATTATATCATAGTACCTTATGACGACAGGTACATAAAGATAAGCAAAATAAAAGACGCCAAATATCACAAGATAGATCAACAATTTAATAA
>JBBISZ010000382.1:0-2608 GCA_037441045.1 Deltaproteobacteria bacterium
AGGATATTATCAGTTTGATCCTGCAGAACATATTTTTTATCTAAAAAGTTTTACCGAGGGTGTAAGAGAGTCAGCTCAATATCAATCTGTGGCGTTTTTGAGAAGCTCTCTCTCAAGAAAGGGTATGGGAGGACTGATTCTCAACCCGTATAGTTGTTCTCAGATAGATGAATATATAGAGGAGGCAAAGAGTTATCCTCTCGAGATAGGATCAAACAAATTCTGCAAATAATTATGAATGAATTTGAATTTATTAGATATATAAAGAGAAGACTTAAAGTTGGACGGAAAGAGGTATTGATAGGCATTGGAGATGATTGTGCCCTTGTGAACTCAGATCAAAATCTGCTTATAACTGTAGACTCACAGGTTGAAGATATTCATTTCAGGAAGAGATGGGGCTATCCGTACCAGCTTGGAAAAAAGCTCGTGAGAATAAATGTTTCAGATATCTATGCCAAGGGGGGAGAGCCTGTTGCGGCATTTCTCTCAATTGGAATTAGATATAACAAGGAGGATGACAGAAGATTTATAAGCAAGTATATTTCAGGGATAATTGACGAACTTACAGAATTAAATATTGAACTTGCAGGTGGAAATGTCTCAGCCACAAAAAATAATATGTTCTTTGATATGACAGTGATAGGTAAGGTTATAAAGCAGAATTTAAGGAGGAGAAATGGGGCATCAGCAGGAGACCTGATAGCAATTTCGGGACAGATTGGGGATAGTTTAGCGGGGTTGATGATACTCGAAAATGCACTCTATGAGAGGGACAATTTTCTTATAAAAAGGTTTTTACTCCCTGATATTATGGATTTTTCAAAAAAGAGAATCTGGAGATATGTAACCTCTTCAATTGATATAAGCGATGGACTCTATGGCGACATATCTCATTTGCTTGAAAATAGTGATTATGGGGCAACAGTATATGCAGATAAGATACCACATTCCAATCAACTCATAAATTTCTGTAAAAAATATAAAAAGGATATCTATAGGTTTTCTATTGGTGGAGGAGAGGACTATAGACTTATTCTGACATTGAGACCTGATACACCTTTAACGCTAATAAAAAGAGCGAGGCTTCACATAATTGGTAAAATAATAAAACGTAAGGGCATAAAAATTATAGGTACAAAGAGGTCATATAATTCGTTTAAGCACTTTTGATTATAATAGATATTATTACCTGTCTACCTGTTTTTAATTCGATTACCGAGTCTGTCTACCTCAATAATCTCATCTGTTATTGATTTAAGTTCGTTATAGATTTTCTTCTTATCTCCAACAACCATGATCATAATATTTTCTGTATTAAAATATGTTCTTATTATATCCTCAAGTTCAGGCTTGCCGGCAGTTTGCAACTTCTTGTATTCAATGTTTATTGAATCAAGCGGCAGATCAAATGATACTATATCTACAATCTTTGAGTGTATTTTATCAATGGTCTCATATAGAATCGGGAATCCTTTTACGAGATAACCTCTTGCCTTTTCTATCTCCTCGGATGATAGAGCATTCTCCTTTTTCATTTCACTAATGACATTGAGCATCTCTTTTATTGTCTCAATTGTTGCATCAGTCTGAACGGCCGTGGCCGCTGTCCATATGGAGGCGTTATTATACAGTCTGAAATTACTTCTGGCTCCATAGGTAAATCCCTTCTCCTCTCTGAGTCTCATATTTAGCCTGCTCAGAAAGTATCCACCAAAGATTGTATTTGCCAGATGTGCATTTTCAAATTTATCATCGTTTCTCATTATTCCATTCATAGCCATAAGGATATATGATTGAGTTGACTGCGGTTTATCTGCAAATATTATTCTTTTTTTATTACTCATGGATGTAAATCTTTTCTGTTCAATTTTACCCTGTCCCCTTTTATTCCAGTCTTTTAAATATTTATCCAGAATTTTAATAACTTTTCCTTTATCAAGATTTCCTGTATAGATAAGTTTTGCATTGTCAGGAACATAATATTTTTTATGAAAATCAATAATCTCTTCTCTTTTTACACTCCTGAAAAAGTCCTGATTACCTATCGAAAGATGCCCATAAGGGTGATTTTCAAAATACTGTCTTATTAGTGCAGCGCTTGCAATAATCTGATTCTGGTCCTGCATCCAGAGAAGTCTATTTTCAAGTTGTGCTGCAAGCAGTTTAATCTCCTTATCATCAAATGCTGGATTGAGTAAGATGTCTGAAAACAATTTTATTGTATCTTCAATATTTTCTGTCAACGAAGTTATCTGGATGTGAGTAAAATCCTGTTCTACATATATATCAATTGAAGAACCGAGTCTATCCAGTTCTGTCTTAATCTCCTCCTCGGATAACCTATCTGTTCCTTTCAGAATCATTTCAGCTGTTAGATTGGCAAGGCCTTCTCTATTTCCATCCAGTGATGCACCTGAAGGTATAAGCATGGTAATATAGTTTAATGGCAACTTTTTATACGGCATATAATATAGCTCAACTCCATTTTTGAGACTGAATTTTTCAGGTGGGCTGATTCTGAAATCTTTTACATTGCCTTCCTGAGGCATTTTGCTTCTATCAAAATCTTCTTTTTCACTGATTGAATTGTTCTCTGGCAGTACAT
>JBBISZ010000383.1:0-2579 GCA_037441045.1 Deltaproteobacteria bacterium
ACACCATAGATAGAAGGTACTTTTAATGCTTTCCTGACTACCTCCTCCATATCCTCAACCTTCTTTACCATATTACCAAACGCCGTTGCTGCAGCGTCAGCAAGGGCTGAGCTATGCGAAATTATTACACAGGCATCAGTTATTCCAAAACTTATAGAAGGACCAACTGTTGCAGAAGAGGTACAGATTCCTACTGGTTCATTTAGTCTGTCAATCCTTACTGCAAGTTTATTAGAAAGGGGAGATTCGCCCGCAAATATCAGGATTCTTCGCTCCTTTTTGGTTTGTAAGAAAATATCTCCGCCATTCTCTACAATAACTTCCCTATTAAAATCAGGTAGTCTGCTTAATATATCCCTACCGACCAATTCAGCAATAGCACCAGCCACAGCCGCCATTGGTCCAACCTTAACAAGATAAGATGAAGATGCCATCAGAAGTGCAACAGGGGGCAATCCCTCCTTTGTAAAAAAATTGTATGGCTTGAGGGTCTTTTCAAATACAGGGTCTTTTTTTATATACATTTCGAGTTCTGACCTTATTTCTTTAAGTCGAAACCTAACCTCCTCCGTATAGTCATAAGGAGCAAGAATAAATAAATCAGACTCTTTAATCTTTACGGAAAATTTTCTCAGGTCCTCACAATCTACCAGATTGCGATATGTCCTCTCAATATACTTCATTAAAAATTGATGCTGATCACTCTCATCGGGCAGGCATGAATACACATCTCACACAGTACACATTTATCATGCTCAAAAACCAGTTCATAGTTCTTATTGTCCATGCTTAATGCTCCTGACCTGCAAACAGCAGTGCATGCTCCACAGTCTATACAATTATCTTTATCACATATTATTTCTTTATTAATGGGCTCAATCTTAACACCCAGATTTTTAAGAAATTTCAGTCCATTTTCAAGAGATTTCTCTTTCTCTGCTGTAAATTCCACGACAAGTTTTCCGGTCTCACTGGGTAAAACTCTTGCAAAAAGAATATTTACAGCCACATCATACTCTTTTATAAGTCTATAGGTAATCGGTTCTTTTACCAGCCTCTGCGAGAAGGTGAGCATAAGTCTCTTTCTGACCAGATTTTTATTTTCTGTTTTCCTATTATTCTTCTTCATATTCCACCTCAACTTCGTCTTGTTGTCTTATTTCAAGGGGTTTTACTACCTGATCTACCATTAGAGAATCTACGGGCTTTGTGAGATAAAATTCTCCTTTTAATATCCACCTCTTCAGCTCCTGAGATATCTCCCTTGCCATTTTATAACTTGAAATAGGTGCTGTCTTTATCTGTTTCCCCTGAATCTTTATGTAGCCTGATCTCAACTGCTTGTAATTTACAATACCAAGAACAGGTCTGCTCCTTCTACCAGTACTATAATCCAGAACAGGTACCTGAATATCCTCATCTTTTACAAGCACCTTCTCAAGAATCCCTTCATTTAATATCGGAATAGGTATCCCCACTCCAACATACATACTCACCCCATACTTTTCAAATACAGCAGCCCTTAAATATCTCCTGCTCATCTGTTTCATATCCCCAATAAGGGCGAGAGTTCCTGCCCCACCAATAGGTATTCCCTTTGCGTTTCTTGCGACAGAAGGTGCATGTTGAGTCCCCTGCCATGCTACATATCCTTGAGCACCCCCAAGAAACACTCTCGTACCTATACCAATTGTCTCATAAAATGGATCATTTAAGAGTGGACTGAGCTGTCCAGCCGAGCAAAATGTAGCATTTCCCATCCCTGGATACAGGATTCCCATATAGGTAAAAATAATCCTATCAGATGTATTAACAGCAACTACATAATTTTGATATGCATTCCGGGGATTATAAAGATATGCCTGATTTATATTTCCAAGATTGATATAAGTTTCGATCTCTTTTAAGGGATAACAATCTGTCCCATATGATATCGCCTTTAATTTCACGGATTTTGAGGATATCAGATCTTCTATTACATGGGCACCTCCATATTCAAATCCCCTGCTCTCCGAGAGTTCTGTAGCACCAATATATGCATCCACTGCCGCGATACCACCATAGGCAGGCACATCATTGAGCCAGACTTTCTGCATCTTTATAGGTGGATCCGAATGCCCAAAATTAAGAAAAGCTCCCGAAGAACACATAGGCCCGAATGTTCCGGTAGTTACAACATCTATTTTTTCAAGAGCCTTCTTAAAGCCATCTGTCTCAGCGATCTGTAATATCTCCTCTGCTGTTACAACAACTACATCGCCTCTCTTAATCTTCTCATTAATCTCTTCAATTGTCCTGATATTCGCCATAAAAAACTCCCTCAAGATTGAAAAATTTTATAAAACATACACCCATTCAAGTCAAACAAAAAAGATACTGAGTTCCATATAAGATTGTATTTTTGTTCACTGCTGTCCAAAATAATTTTTAGTCATAAAATTTATCCTTATAAAACAATGTGTTAGTTATAGATATTTCGCAGTTTCAAAATCAGGTTGCCCTATCAATGTCTTCTTTATACATCAAAATGCTGTCCAACTTAAAAACCCATTAAAGTTAGTTGCTCAGCATCAGGCACA
>JBBISZ010000384.1:0-2551 GCA_037441045.1 Deltaproteobacteria bacterium
ATGACAACTGCCTTGAAATTGTTGCTGTAAAAGGAAAGGCTGATGAGATCAACACACTGGCTGATAAACTTATTTCACTGAAAGGCGTCAAACACGGAGATATATCATTTACCTCTGCAAAGGCTATTCCGTAAGATCTGGAAACAATTGAAAAATTGAATTTATTTTAGAAGCAGAGAATTTATCAGGATGAATACTTATATTGTCCCGGAAATAAACATTATCTGTTGAAGAAAAACCAATGATAGTATATATTATCACCACTTTTAATTTTTTAAGGAGTAATGAGATGTTTAGAACTTTTACTATTATTTTTGCCTTAATTACACTTTTTTCCTGTAGTGAAGATGAAAGTTCAATTTCAGATGCGGCTCCCGGCGATATATCAGTTGAAGATACAATATCTGATGTGGGTCTGGATACCGAGAATATTTCAGATACAGGCTATATTCCACCACGCACTTATTACAAAGTAGATAAACATTCTGTAGTTGTAAAAGATGAACCATATCTTGAAGAGCGGGTAGAGTTTTACTATAAACCTGAGCAGCTACCCGAGATTGAGGCAAAGCAATTCTCTTATGTTGATAGTCTCTATCTGATTGCAAAAGAAAAGCTGTTTAGATACAATGAAAATTTAAACATATTTGAAGAGATTACACTTCCATCATCTCCAATATCAAAGATAGGAAAGGTAAGGGGATGCGATTCTATCATATATTCAAATACGGATAATATTATAATTTTTAATCAAAATGTTGAAAAAACAATCCCGACTTCAGGTCTTTCAGGTCCAATTGTCGCTCTGGCTGGAATAAACAATTCATATTATTTTGCAACCGAAGATGCTGTTTATAGAATATATGAACAGATGGATGGTTTTGAAAAAGTTATTGACATTACAGGGATAAAAGATCTGGTGGTGGATAAAGATCTTCATCTGTTTGCAGCAACCAGTTCAGGGCTATATGAATATGATGGCTCTACACTCAAAAATTACACAGCCACAAACAATGAGGTCGGCGACAATCTTATCTCCTCTCTATCACTTTGTGATGACAATAAGACTCTTCTTATTGGCTCCTACTCTGGATTTACAATCTTAAAGGATGGTAAATTTGAAAGATTTTTTGCAAAAGTGGATGGACTACCTATGAATGAGGTTACTTCCATTTATTGCAGGGGAGATATCATAGGGATGGGGCATAAGATTGGGGCAACTTTTATAAATACAAAGGATTCTCATATTGATTATTACCTTTCAAAGAGATGGGTTCTTGATGAATATGTAAATGACATAATTATTGATAGCAAGGGAAATAGATTTATTGCCACAAAAAATGGAGTTTCAAGGATCTATCCAAAAGAGACAACTCTATCAGATAAGATAAAATATTTTGAGGACATTCAAAACCAGTATTTCTGGAGAATGGATGGATTTGTAGCACCAGATCTATATTCAAGTGATGATTTTGAGATAAAAAATCCCAAGACATCAGACTCTGACAATGACGGACTCTGGACACAGATGCAGGTGGCTGCATGGTGTATGGCTTATGCTGTTACAAAGGATGAATATTATTATCAGAAGGCACGAAAGGCGATTGAGGTGATGTTCCTCGAGGTAGATATCCCTGCAATTGATTTTGAGAAGGCGGGGCTCGGATACGGATTTGTAACACGATCACTTGTGAGAGAAGATGAAGGAGATGTCTATACAAGCAAAAGCACACAGAGTAACTGGCACCCTGTTGAATACAATGGTAAGAAATACTACTGGAAGGATGATACATCCTCAGATGAGATAGACGGACACTTCTTCGGGTATTCATTCTATTATGACCACTGTGCAAAAAATGATAAGGAAAGGGAGGAGGTTGCAAAGAGACTCGGAGGTATTGCCGATTATATACTGAGAAATGGTTATCAGTTACTTGATCTGGACGGGAAGAAGACCACATGGGGACACTGGCAGCCTGATTATATCGGTGTATCTGTAGATGGGATGGATAGATGCCTCAAGAAATACCCGCTCGATCTATGTATGGAGTCTGCACATGGGGGTGGATGGTTAAATGGAACTCAGATACTCGGATTTATGCTCGCGGCATACAGAGTTACAGGAGATATAAAGTTTTATAATGCGTATGAGGAGCTTATTACAAAGTACAAATATGATAAATTGGTTGAATTTACAGATGATGTATGGACAGTAACTCGACCCGGGATTGCAAATCATTCAGATCACGAACTGGCTATGCTTGCATATACTACTCTCTTAAGATATGAGCCCAACCCGGACAGAAGGGTAAAGTGGCTCTCAAATTTATTAAAGTTTTATGAATGGGAGATACCTGAGAGACAACCTATGTGGGCGGCCGTTGTAGCACTTTATAGTGAAGATGGGGCAAAAGTTGAGGATGCTATAAGAACCATGCGTGAAATACCGAGGGATCTAAGAGAAATGCTGGTAGACAACAGTAATAGACTTGATGCAAAAGACAATGGTCTGGATAGACACAAAAATCCACAATGGGACAGGGTATTACCC
>JBBISZ010000385.1:0-2532 GCA_037441045.1 Deltaproteobacteria bacterium
TCTCCAATCACAAAGAATACAGGAACTACTGGTTTGAGACCGGGAGCCCTGCATTTTTGTTAAAACTCATTCTTGAAAAGAGATACTTTCTACCAGACCTTGAGAATATAGAAGCAACTGAGAGACTTATTTCATCATTTGATGTGGACAATATAGATCTGATAACATTGCTATTTCAGACGGGGTATCTAACAATAGATAGGGAGAAGGAGATAAATGGAACGATGATATATGAGCTCAGGATACCCAATATGGAGGTGAAGAGGGCGTTAAACGAATACATAGTAGCATATTTGAGTCAGGGAGGAAGCAATGTAGACAGGAGCAGGCTGAGGATATATGAGAAACTATCCGCAGGAGATATAGATGGAGTAATGGAGGAATTTAAGAGGCTATTCTCATCGATTCCGTACAACTGGTATGTAAATAATGAGCTGGACAGGTATGAAGGATATTATGTGAGTATATTTTACAGTGTATTTCACTCACTGGGGCTGGAAGTTATAGGAGAGGATATAACAAATAAGGGGAGGATAGACATAACGGTTAAGAGTAAGGATAAGGTATTTATATTTGAGTTTAAGGTAGTAAAGGAGAAGAGTGAGACAGATCCGCTTGAGCAGATAAAGAAGAGAAAATACTATGAGAAGTATCAAAAAAGCATAGAAGAAAAGCCGGAAATTTACATTATAGGGATAGAATTTTCAGAGGGAGAGCGGAATATAGTAAATTACAGGTGGGAGCGGATAGATTTTTAGTCCAAAGTCCACGGTCTGCGAGTAAGGGGAAGAGGTAATCCAGTTCAAAGAGTTCGTAGAGTTTATAGAACTTTTAGAGTCTGGATTGTTTTCGGAGTTTGGGATTAAAATAAATTTTTAAAATCAGATTATCTTATTCAGAAAAGGAGTGACTGGAATCATAAGTCAGGAATATCCCAACAGTGTTTATTGCTGATCTGATGGCTTCATTTATAGGGAGATCTCTTTGTGACAATCTTATATCAATTGCCTGCAAACGGCGGTAATAGTGAGAAGTAATAATGTCGTTTGATATGTGAGGCATAATCTGCTTGAATCTATCCTTTATAAATTTACAGGTTACCATCTCAGAAGTTCCATCCTTTTTTACTATTGAACTAAAACCAAAAAGTCTACAAATGAGTCCCCTTGTTTCATAAATGCCATACGTACCATCAGTCTCTCTTTTATAAAAAACACAGATGCTACTCTTCCTGTTTTCAATATTTTTAAGAATCTGTTCTGCCTTTCCCTCTCTGAATAGTTCAAATGCCATCGGGAAAAACTCAAGTGTTGTGGCATATACATCTTTATTACAGCACTCTCCATGACAGCCTTCCACACAACCAATGCCTGTGCGGGCCACAAATTTCCTTATTTCTGTATCAAGCTCAATAAAAATGCCTTTTACCTGCAACGCCTTCTCTCTGATGTCCATAGCACCATTCTATTATATCAGTGCGTTCCTGTCCTCTCCTTCAGATCCTGTTTTAATATAGCATTCTCCTGAACCAGATGTTTTAACTTGTTCTGCATATCGGAAATAACTATAGAAAAGTGAAGATTCAGCAATATAATAAAGAAGAACGCAAAGGCAAACAGTGTAGAAGTGGATGAAACCGCCCCGCTGAGGTCTGTAAGAAAAAGTAGCAGGTCATATCGCAAGACAAGAAATGGAATAGAGAGCCCTGTAAGTATCCAGAGCCAGCTGTATTCTATCTTCAGTCTCTTCCTCCTCACGAGTTCAAAGACAATTACGAGTAGAATAAGAGCAAGTGCAATAGCGAATATCTTCTGCTTTAATGGCATATCCATTTTATTCCTCCATCTTTAATTCTCGGTCAGACTTTAATATACATATCATAATTGAAAAAAGCATATTGAACATATATGTAACAGCCCTCAACCCATAATGCATGGATCTGCCGCTAATCCTGTTTTTCATCTTTACTGACAATTCGCCTGTTTTAAGTCCTGATCTTAATGCCAGTATCATTGCATCTGCATCTGGAAATGACAGTGGCATTATGTCTGATTTATAATAACGCATTGCCCTTCTACTCAGACACTTAAAGCCGCTTGTGGGATCAAAGATCTTAACACCTGTTGTAACCTTAATTAAAAATGAAAAAAATCTTAGAGCCACAGACTTAAGGAGCCCTGCGTCTTTATAACCATTCAAAAATCTGCTCCCGATTATAATATCTCTACCGCCCTTCTCAAGCTCGCCTGAGAGTGATTTGATATATTCTGCGGGATGCTGACCATCCCCATCAAAGAGCACAACCTCTTCATATCCTCTCTCGTAGAGGTATCTAATACCTGTCTGAAGTGCTGCACCATAACCGGCATTTACACAATGCCTCAACACAATTATATTTGAATTGTCAAGTATTTCAGAGGTTCCATCAATTGAACCGTCGTCAATTGCGACAATATCGTATTCCTCCCTTAAGGCATCAAGTTAATTCAGAACCTGCCTGATACTTTTTACTTCATTATATACTGGTATAAG
>JBBISZ010000386.1:0-2531 GCA_037441045.1 Deltaproteobacteria bacterium
AAAAAGACAGCACTAATCGGTGGCAGCCTTATGACAATGAATCTCACCGAAAATTTGCTATTTGCAGATGATAATATGCCTGATCTTGTGGTAGTAAAAGGATATGATGCTCATAGAATGGTAAAGGCGGTTTTTGATAATCTCGGTGGAGTCAGTGCCATAATAAAGAAGGGGGATGTAGTTGTGGTAAAACCAAACATTGGCTGGGATAGGAGTCCTGAGTATGCTGCAAATACAAATCCTTATATTGTGGGCGCAATAGTAAAGATCGCATTTGAGGCTGGGGCAAAAAGGGTAAAAGTTTTTGATAATACAGTAAATAATCCACAAAAGTGTTACAAAAATAGCGGGATCAAGGAGGAGGCTGAAAAGTATGGTGCTGAGGTTCACTATATTGACGAAAATCGTTTTAAGGAGGTTTTACTCAATGGAGTTAAATTAAAATCATGGAAGATATACAAAGATGTAATAGAGGCAGATAAGGTTATTAATGTGCCTGTGGCAAAGACTCACGGTATAGCGCGGCTCACTCTTGGAATAAAGAACCTTATGGGTATAATAGGTGGCTCAAGGAGAAAATTCCATCAGGATATTGACCGGTGTCTTGTGGATCTTATAAATGTTGTAAAGCCTACAATTACTATACTGGATGCAGTGAGGATACTTATTGCCAACGGACCAACTGGAGGGGATCTTAAGGATGTGAAACAACTCAACACGGTAGTTGGCGGAAGGGATATAGTGGCTGTAGATGCCTATGGGGCTACTCTGTTTGGGATAGATCCCATGGAGATGGGATATATAAAACTTGCACACAATAGCAAGATTGGTAGGGCAGATTTAAATAACTTAAGAGTTAAGACAATTCAGATTTAGTACTATGAGAAGATTGAGACAAATATCACAAGCATCGTTCTTTTTTGATTTTTCTAATTTTATTTCTTTTTACAAAATCAGATACTAAAAATGGCACATATACCGATATCTCAATAGCGTTCTATGTTGATCCACTGACTATGATTATGAATCTACTTGCTGAACATACAGTGAGTATTTTGTTTTTATTCTCGCTCATAATTGTGTTTCTTACATTAATAACAGGGCGGACTTTCTGTGGGTGGATCTGTCCGCTCGGCACATTGAACGATATGGTTGGCAGTCTAAAAAAGAGGGAGACGGAGATAGTAAAGATAAGCCATTTTAGAGTTAAATATCTGATTCTTGTATTTCTTATAACGCTATCACTGTTTGGAGTAAATCTCGCAGGTTTTCTTGATCCCCTTTCGCTTACCATTAGATCGTTTACAATAATACTGTATCCTGCATTGAATATTTCTCTTCATTCTATGTATGAATTTCTAACAGGTTTGTTTTCAGGGTCAGAATTTTTACCCAGAGTATATTCATTTATGAAAATGTATCTAATTGAAAATTATAAAGTCTATTTTTATCAATCTATTTTTATTGGTTCACTCTTTATTCTAATACTGATGGCAAATCTTATATTAAAGAGATTCTGGTGCAGATATATATGTCCACTCGGGGCGCTTCTGGGAATTATAAGCAGTTTTTCATTTATAAGACGGAGAGTAACCCATTGTAATGAATGCAATGTGTGTAAAGTAAATTGTAATGGAGGAGCATCTATAATTGATGTAAAAAATGCACATATTTCAGAATGTGTTATGTGTATGAACTGCTCAAGTATGTGCCCTGAGGAATCAGTAAAATTTAAAATGGCAGGCGAAAGAAAAAATACCTCAATTGATATAGGAAAGAGAAGGGTATTGATATCGGCGGGAGTGGGGTTGGTTGCATATCCACTATTCAGAGCTGCTCCTGTCTCATCATTAGGATTTATATCCGCCACCCTCATAAGACCGCCCGGAGCCAGAAGGGAGGATATTTTATTAAAGAATTGCATAAAGTGTGGGGCATGTATGAAGGTATGTATTACAAATGGACTTAATCCGACACTATTTAAGGCTGGTATTCAGGGTATGTGGACTCCATATCTAATTCCAAAAATTGGACATTGTGAATACAACTGTAATCTCTGTTCTCAGGTGTGTCCGACGGGCGCAATAAAGCCTGTGACATTAAGTGAGAAGAAAAATATAAAAATAGGAACCGCTCATATAAATAAAAATAGATGTATTGCCTATAAAGATGCAAAAGGATGTCTCGTATGCGAAGAGGTCTGTCCTGTTCCTGAAAAGGCAGTAAAGGTAGAGAATATACAGGTACAGATTGATAATGAAGTGAGATTTGTAAAAGCACCAAGAGTGGTATCGTCGCTCTGTATAGGCTGCGGTATATGTGAGAAAAACTGTCCTGTTGTAGATATGCCTGCAATCTATGTTACTTCTGTAGGTGAGAGTAGATCTGAGGAAAATCAGGAGTTGCTTGAATAGATATAATGTCCGATCTGCCCAAAAGAAATACCGCCATCATTTGGAGGTACCTTTCGGTTTATTAAAACTTGAAAATCACTACATTTAAGAAGTTCAAAGGTTTTATTCAGTAAGAAT
>JBBISZ010000387.1:0-2528 GCA_037441045.1 Deltaproteobacteria bacterium
AATACCGATGTAATTTCCTGCAATTGAATGAAATAAAAAAAGATGGTACTTTAAGAATATTTCTCACTTATATAAGAATTTTAAAACCAAGCGATATAAAAAACATTAACGCTCTGCAAATATCTAAAAACGGTAAGATGAATTAAAATATGCAGTTGATATTTATGGATGTTTAAGATAAGATGTAAACATTATTATGCTGGGTTAATGATAAGAATATGTTTCGTAGAATTAAGGTAAGATATTTTAGTGGCTGGATAAGCATTGGAATTCCAACTATAATCTTTCTACTAATCTTTCCAGCAGCGCCTATTTTTATAATGTCCTTTACAGGTGGACAAATAGCTACATGGCTTGCAGTATTATTATTTATCTCTTTTTTTATCGCAGCGCTGGTAGTAAGTGTTGTAACATATCCTTTTATTCTTTCTCTGGATGAGAGATTATCAAAAAATAGATTCTTTGAAATAGAACTTTCTGAAAATCAGTTATTCTGGCAGTCAAAGATTAGAAGATTACAGATTGATTTTACAAAGACATATTATGCAGAGATTAGATGTGGTCCTACGCCCACCACATACGGCTTTCATTCCAGTATAGAGATTGCCACAATAAATAAAGAACATAAAGATAAAATTGTTGAGTTACATATTTCTAATGTTGATATTGAAAAGGTCTATGAAATATTTACTCCCGCATTATTTATCAATCAGAATGCTATTAAGCCCAGAGAAGGCCTGTACGGATATATTCTTGATGGAGAGAATGAAGAGCATTTACATTTTTATTATGATTTATTGGCTGCTTTATACAGGACAAGAGAGAACAACATAAATTATCAAATTTTTAATAAGTTTCCATGGGAACACAAGCCAGCCCCAAAAAATAACAGAATAGAAGTATTAAACTATAATAATTTAGATTACACAACACAGCAGTGGCTTAAAACGCTTGAATCAGAAGTAATCTCCTCTCCTACAGACATGATAAGATTGACCCCCGATTATTTGTTTGGGAAATCATATTCATTTTATTATATTTTTCCAATAACAGCAATAAAGAGCATCGAAGTATGTGAAATTTCATGTCCTGACGCACCATCATCATACTCTCTTAAGATAAATAAGAACAAAGAATATGAATTCGACTGGGACTATCCTATAGGAGATATTCAGAAGGTATTAGAGGCACAATACACAATTATGTATATAAGTATGAAAATAAATAGGAAAAGAAAAATCCAGAGGGGAGTCTAATAAAATATTATTTTTGCACTGCTGGAAAATTATAAAAAAGCAGTTAAAGGTCAGGTATTATGTGTTATTTCACTCAGTTGAGAAAATAAAATTAAATTTGACAATAATGCAATTTTATTTTAACTATTCATTCCCTTATATGGCGGCGTAGCTCAGTCGGTAGAGCAGCGGTCTCATAATCCGCGCGTCCCCAGTTCGATTCTGGGCGTCGCCATTTGTTATTTTATTCAATAAAAAGACAACTGCAGCCGCTGTATTCTGATTGTTTCTGCGTTTCTGAATCGGGCTTTGATATAGAGTAGTCCATTCCTGATGAAGAGTCATATCCAGTGTCTGTAAATGCAATAGTATCTGTAATTTCTATATCCTTGATATCTTTAATTTCATCTGTATCAAGGTAAAATATATCTTCAAGAGCAGGTGTATCTTCAATGTTTGAATCCTGAGGAAGGTTTGAGGTATCTGATGATAAATCATTGATTTCCTGTATGTCATTAATGATTGTATCTTTTGATTGTATGTCATCGATAAAAGTGTCATCAAATCCTGCATCAGGCAAGGCGTTGCCTTTTGACCAGTTGAAGCATTCCATAATTGAGCCGTCCACTCTATATGCACAACCAGATACATCTGGTCCATAAATGTTGAAAACCACATAATGTAAAGCCTTTTCTGAATAGATTGTATATTGAGACTC
Source organism: Deltaproteobacteria bacterium (assembly GCA_037441045.1). Taxonomy (GTDB): domain Bacteria; phylum Myxococcota; class SpSt-1050; order SpSt-1050; family SpSt-1050; genus SpSt-1050. The sequence continues at coordinate 1,954 of JBBISZ010000387.1, forward strand.
TCCCGAACTATATAATGGTGCACCTCCTCCACCTGCAACCATGTATCTCAATCCATCTGCCTCTCCCCTCTCATAGTTATGGTCATGTCCGGCAAAAGTCATATCCACTCCATACTTTTTGAGTATTGGAACGACCTTGCTTTTTGCAATTGAATTATCCCCGTGATTTGATGCCGAATAGGGTCCGTGATGCATCACAGTAAATATATGGTCTGTTTTCGGATTATTTTTTGCATTTGAGAGATCATCTTCAAGCCATTTGAGTTGAGTATTTGAGAAGCCCAAAAGTCCATCATAGGAGTTTAATACAGCGATATGTATATTTGAGACATCGAAAGAATAGAATAGTTTATCATTTGAGCTTGATGTTGGTGGAAAGAAAAATTTCTTATAAAGTGTAAGTGTTGGATCGGTTATCTCATGGTTTCCCACTGTGGGAAAGAGACAGCTGTTCCTCAGGAGATCCCTTTCTATCTCAAAGAATTTCTGATAGTCATCCTGCGATAGACCCGATTCTACAAGGTCTCCGGTGTTAATAATAAATATTGGATTCTCTTTGATTATAGCATTTACAA
>JBBISZ010000388.1:0-2517 GCA_037441045.1 Deltaproteobacteria bacterium
ACTGCAAAATAGCCATACCTGATGCATTGTTTTTTAAGGATAAATTTTATGACCTGAGATTGTTTTGGAAAGCAGTGTTTCTTACCAGTCTTTTATAAACTTCAATAAGTTTTTTGATGTGTTCATCCATGGAAAGGACTGTTGATTTATCTAAATTTTTGATTCTTATATTTCCACTTATTATTTTTTCAAGAATGCTGAAAAGTGAATCTCTGTCTTCAATATCAAACAGAAAGCCGTTCTTCCCTTCTATAATCAGTTCAGCGTTTCCCCCTTTCCTTGAGGCAATAACAGGCGTATTATAAAGTAGTGACTCATGAATTACCAGAGGTGAATTCTCCTCCCATATTGATGGGACAATAAGATAATCAATCCCTCCATAGACCGACGATATCTCTTCGGGATTATAAAGGCCATTGTATTTTATATTTGCAAGAGATTTCAGTTTTTTAGAGAGCACTCTATCATTACGGTCGTTTCCCCAGACATGTATTTTGACTGAGTCTTTATATCTCTTTGAAATGTCAATCAGGAGATGGGCACCCTTATGGCGACTTATTGTACCCACAAATCCAAGTCTCACTTTTGTTGATTTTGAACTCTTTTTTATCCTCTTTGAGGGAAAAACAAATCCATAATCCAGATGTATAATATCAGGATGTCCTGAGTATCCTTCAAAGAAATTTTTGTAATACATGGACGGAGCGATAATTACATCTACAGAGCCGAGCATCTCAAGCATCGTCTTTTCCCTATCTATAATCTCATCGGGTGAAGGTCCTCTCCTCAAAAGCCTGAGACTTTTTATAAGATTGAATATATGTGGAAATTTTTCTGGAATCTTTTTAATAAAAGAGTCTTCACTTATGTTTTTGTATAAAAATGTATCAAGTCTGTGTACATTTAGATTTGAGGTCTTAAAACATATTGCGCATTTTAATGGAAATTTACCTTTACAGATAAACTTATTTAAGAACAACTTGAGACCCAGATTGGGGCAATAGTAATAAAAATCATGAAGGGTTAGAACCACAGGAATATTCATTTCTTTTGCAATTTTCAGATAATCTACCGAATGAAACATAAGATGCTGGATGTGAATTATATCGGGTTTGAACCTCTTCACCAGATCTGAAAAAATCTTATCCTTTCGTTTATCTCTATAAGATTCCACAAAGTTACCACTGCTCAGATTGTGATAAAATGCCTCTACTTTTAATTCATTGTATTTATACTGGAATCTCTCAAGCGGTTCTCTCTTTGGATCAAAAACAGCAGAATATATCAACACATCATTATTAGAATCCAGAAGTCTTCTGGTGGTATTGTATGTATAAATTTCTACTCCTGTGGAGGAGTAAGGTAAAAAACTGTGTGTAACAAATAATATCTTCATTAGAATAGTCTTTTTGAGTCCAGAAGGATTGTAACAGGTCCGTCATTTATGAGCGATATCTGCATCATCTCTCTGAATCTTCCTGTCTGAACATTTATATTCAGGTCTCTAAATCTCTGAATTGTGCTATTGTACAAAATTTGAGCCTTATCTGGATCCATTGCCATATCAAAGGATGGTCTTCTTCCCCTTCTGACATCTCCATAAAGTGTAAACTGGCTGATGAGGAGGATTGATCCACCTGTATCAATAACAGATAGATTCATCTTTCCGTTCTGGTCTTCAAATATCCTCAGGTTTGATACTTTATCTACGATATATTCAATATCTTCATCTGTATCATCTTTGCCGATTCCTAAAAATACAACCAGCCCATTTGAGATTGACCCTGTAACCTCACCATTTACACTACAGCTTGCCCTGCTTACCCTCTGCACCACTGTACGCATAAATATTATTTCCTCCGTTTGCCATTCTTTGTTGAATCATAAGCCTTCAAAATTGAATACATTCCAGATGTAATTATACGATTGTATTCACTCTTCGACTGATTTACCTTTTGATGATAGCCTCTCACCGAATTGAGTATTTTGCCTATTTCATCAGCATCAAACTCTTCATCTGCTGTATTATTCTCCTCCAGTTCATCTCTTAAGAAGAAGGAATACATATTTATTCTGCTCTTGGCGATATTCATCTCCATAAGTATATCAAATATATTATTAATTGCTTTTTCAATCTCCGACTGAAGTCCATTATTCTTCTTCCTGCTAACAAAAACCTTCTCGACAATCTGGTCAAACCTTTCTGTTTCAGACTGATAATTCATAATCAATTTATCCAGGAATTCTACATTCCTGATAATATTTTCTGCATAAAATTTAGATGACTCAATTAAATCTGAGGACAAACTATCTTTACATTTTATGGTGTTCTCTTTTTCGTTCGGTTTATAATCTGAAACTTTACCTCTTATTGTCTTAATCTCAACACTTTGTATCCTGTTCAGGTTTATCACAAATTCTGCCTTTTCTGCCAGATAGAGATTACAGGGAGTAATAATCATCATTTTTATTGATGGATCAGATATATTCATCTCAAAACTACCATAAAAAAGTGTA
>JBBISZ010000389.1:0-2516 GCA_037441045.1 Deltaproteobacteria bacterium
AATAAACGGTGATGTAAAGATTACAGATTTTGGTATTGCAAGGGCTCGTGGAAGATCTACAAGCACAACATCAGGAACGCTTAAGGGTAAGTTTCCTTATATGTCCTATGAGATGGTAAAGGGGATGGAGATAGATTCAAGATCGGATATATTCTCTCTGGGAATAGTAATGTGGGAGATGCTTACATATAGAAGACTCTTCAAGAGAGAGACTGAAGTGGCATCTATTAATGCAATACTGAATGAAGAGATTCCATCCCCTAAAAAGTATTTTAAGAATCTACCAGATGGTGTAGAGCAGATTGTTATGAAGGCTCTTGAGAGGGATAGAGAAAAGAGATTTCAATCTGCAAGGGAATTTGGAGATGCAATAGAGGATTTTATCTCCAGAAAGAGGATTCTGGTAAGGCTTTCTGATCTTGGTGACTATCTCAAAACTTTATTTCCTGGTAAAAATTTATCTGCCAGCAGAGACAAATTGAGCTCTTCAAAACTTCAGAAGATTGTGGAGATCAAGGAACATAAGAGTGCCAGCAGTAGCCTGCCTGTAATAACCATTCAGAAGGAGAATCCTGTAAGTGAGAATGAGACAGTGGTACTTCCTGCTCCTCCACCGATTGAAAAGACTGATTCAGAGGGAAACAGAGTGGAGCAGTCTGTACAATCCGCTCCTTCAAATGAGATGGAAAAGCCTGCATCTCAGGATATTCCTCAGATAGATGAGGTAAAGCCACTTTCAGAGGTGATGGATAAGATTGCTGTAGGGGACTCTACTGCTGAAAAGGGTAAGGAGGTAGAGTCATCAGGGGATTCAAAGATACAGGAGAAGCAGTTAGAACAGACTATGGAAAAACCAGAAGCGGAAATACCCGGAGAACCAGAAGTAGAGAAAAAAAGCTCAAAAAAAGGGATAATTTTTGCAATTGTGGCTGGTTTCTTGATTCTGACAGCTGGGATTTATTATTTTATTATTAAGAGCGAGAGTTCACAAAGAGTAGAGGCTCAGAGTAGTATTGTTAAGACAGGTTCTGATACCAGCCTTGCTGTAGAAGATAAGGGAAAAGAGAATGAATTTAGGAATATCCCTCAGGTTGAAGGTAAGGTGGATGAAAAGGTGAGGAAGGAAGAGGACAAAGAGCAAAAGTCACCTGTTATAAAAAACGAGACAGAAAAGACTGCTGTTGATAAGCCGTCAACACAGCCAGTAAAGGTGAAGAGAGTTGAAGTTCAAAAGGAGAAAGAACAGGGACAGGGTATAGGTGCCAAGGTTGAAACTCAGGTTGAAAATAAAACTACTCAGGAGAAAGATTCATCGCAGAAGGTTGCAATGGTAGAGAAGAAGAATGGATTTATAAGTATAGACTCTGATCCCTGGACAGAGGTCTATCTGGAGAATAAGAAGATTGGTGAAACCCCTCTTATAAAATATGAAGTACCTCAAGGGTCATATAATATCTTACTAAAGAATTCCGAATTTGGATTTGAGAAGCCTATAAAACTTGAAGTAAAACAAGGGGAGGTTGTTTCAAGTAAGGTCAAGTTTGGTAAAGGAATATTAAATCTGGAAACAAATATACCCGTTGAAGTTAGACTGGGGACAAATTTTCTTGGGAAAACCCCTTTGAATAATATAGATCTGTATGAAGGGGTATACAGGTTGTTGCTTTTTGACCCGAACCAGAAAAAATCTAAGGCTATTAGAGTAGAGATAAAGACGGGGAAGACAACCGATATAAAAGAGAATCTATAGTATAGTTTCAGGTTGATAAAGAATCTGGATTGGGATATATTTAATTACAACTTCACAGGTGGTTATTTATGAAAGTAAAAGAAACATATTTTTTGACAATATTGTTTTTTTTCTTATTTGCCTGTTCTGAGGATAAGAAAACATCGGATGCTTTTACAAATATAAATGACATAATTTTAACAGATGAACAAACATATCCGGATACTCTAATTGTAGATGATTTTTCAGAAAATATGATTGATGCGGGAGATATTGCAGATTCAGAGACTCAAGATATCTCAGAGCCATCTGAGGAGCTAACCGATACAGGAATGCAGAATATTTTAAATATTGGGTTTATCCTTCAATTGAGGGATTCAAATATTGAGGATAATAAGACTCTGTTTGATAATTATGTGTCAAACCTAAATGATTTTGCGAAATTGTTTGAAAAGTATGGTGCCGTACTCTCAATAGAGGCAAAACAGATAATCCCGGCTATAAAGAAGTATGGCAACAATATCCTTACGGATCTACTTGAAAGGGGGCACAGTGTCAATCTCATAGCAGATTGTGGTAGCAGTCCAGACACTACATTTTTAACTTTTGTAGGTGAGTTGGTAAACAAAAAAGATGAGATGGAGAGTATAGGGATAATTCCGCAATCGGTATCAGGTATATGCAGTTATCTGGACTGGGTTGCGGCTGCATACGATTCAGGATTCAGGTATATTACCTCAATTACTGCATACTGTATGAAGTCATTACCATTAAATGAGCAGCCGGA
>JBBISZ010000390.1:0-2492 GCA_037441045.1 Deltaproteobacteria bacterium
AATGTGACATTTCAATGTAGTAATAAAGTGTGACATGACATGTAGTAATAACACATTAATGGTTGAGTTATTAAAACTATAGAAATAAAGGATGTGTGATTCTATCCTGTCAATTTTGTAAATACTGTCTATTCACCTCTTACGATTGTGCAGAACTTGCCATAGAGTCCCAGAATGTTGGTGGAGTGATAGTCTACAGCTGTAATCTGGGTGATTTTTGCTTCTGCAGCTGCTGATGCAAGGCTTGCATCTCCTGTTGCTACCAGTCCGAGTATTGTTGTAGCACATGCCTCGCCTTTTTTCTCCACTACTTTTGCGGAATTTGGTGCATCAGATGGGAACTTTACATCTGTATATAATGCACCCATTACTGGTGTTGGTACTGTTGTACAGCTGAATAGTACAAATGCCAGACCAAGTGCTATTAAAATTTTATACATAGTTTCCTCCTTGTTATTAATATGATGAGCTCGTTGAAGATGACGAGCTGGTGCTGGATACTGAATTATAGGTATTATAAATGGTTAGTACATCTGTCGGTTTCAACTGACTCGCATAAGGATTGGACCATTTATTTGCCTTGGAATACTTTGCGGTATATCTCTGATAATACCACTGATTTAATCCTGCACATCCCGAGATAAAAAAGGCAAGAATGCAAAATAAGATTAACTTTTTCATAAGACACCTCCTGAGGTATAGAATCACACATCTTAATGTGGGCATTAAATTTGTAAATTTATTCTTTGTCAAGAAGATTTCAATTATATTTTTTAATAATCAAAGGATAAATGACATTCCTGACAAGTTCTGTGTTAGAAAAATAATAGCAGGGAGATTAATCCCTCAAAATAATCAAAGTCCGATACTCTTGCTCTAATTCTCAGATCGTTTTTTTGGGAAATATGTAGAGCCATTTCGTAATTTATATCCTGTGTTATACTTTCTGAATGGAATGTGGAAAAGATGTTCTTATAGATGTTATAAGATATTAGTATATGTGCTATTTTCTTAATTTTAATCAGGTTGCCGGCAGATAAGCCTGATGAAAACTGAAAGTATGGTTCTAAATCTGTCTTGATCTGGCTCTGCCAGAATAGAAAAAATGTCTCTCTATCCAGCAAATGGCTACTCATCGAAATACCCGGACCACCTTTGAGTAAAAAGTCGAGATAATTGAGATCTTTTACTCCTTTTCTATAGTCTGCAAAACTCCCCAGAGTCAGATTCCAGCTAAGTTTCTTTAGCCATCTATTCATCTCTGCAATTGAGATTATGCTTATAAACTCAAAGTTGTCTATGAATACTTTTTGATATTTATTGTTGAATCTCAATCCCATTTTTAGCATATCAATCTGAGTGAGCGGTTCGTACCCGTCCTCAGGGCTTACGATGTCATGTAGAACAGGTTTTAATTCAATCCCTTCAAATGAACCGTTACTGCCAAGACCAGCAGATAGAGATAACATTGCAGGACCGTGTGATTCATGGGGAGGAGAGGGAGGTTCTTTTACCGATTTTTCTGGTTTGTAGTCAATCTTTGAGCGAATAGATAGTATTGACTTCTCTATTTTTGAAACCTCATTTTCCTCCTCTTCAGGCAGCCCATACCCTCTATAAAATCTTAATAGTGAGGATGCCATATCCAGAACCACTGCCTTTCTTTCTTCGCTTAATTTGTAGTATTTTTTGGGTATATTAAGTTCAGTTCTGGATCGGGCTATACCTGAGGCGATTTCCAATTCAGAAGGACTAACTGATTTAACATAATTTTGAATCTCAGATTTGAGAGATGGTCTGTATGTTATGTTTTTAACAATGTTCTGGCTGAGTATATATTTGATTGTGTCCTGTGGAACAGTATAAATAGAGAAATATTCTCTAAAATCAATATTGGGATTGGCTATCTGTATAAGTGATAATATGTGATAAGAGCAATTCTCATCAATGTAGTAGTAATTAAAGTGTGTTGAACCGAGTTCCCAGATATGTCTTAGAACATAGTCCAGCTGTTCATTGTTTACATCCAGTTGATATTCCCATAAATCTCTGTTTTCCATTGAGCCGTATTCTTTTACTTTAAGGTAATATGGCAATGTAGAAAATTTTCCTTCAAATCCACCTGTAAGACCGAGGATTGCATATAAAAATGCATTATATGTAGTGGGATTCGCTGCGTAATTTATAACATAGGATAATAGGTCTGTTTCGATTGTCTTCTCTTTTCTGTCCAGTCTGATGAATGTATGCCCAAACATTGATGCGGGATTATTTAAATAGCCTGATGCATAAATTAATGTCATCCCACGCGGTCTCAATAGTGATGCCCATTCTTCATATCGGCGGCAATTTACATCTTTAAATACCTTTTCGGAATTTGCTATTAGAGATTTTATAAATTTATATCGGGCAGGAAATTTGCACTGGGGATGCATATTCCCTGAATAATCCTCGTTATAGGGTTTTAGAAAAGCCTTTATATTTTGTATCAT
>JBBISZ010000391.1:0-2488 GCA_037441045.1 Deltaproteobacteria bacterium
TCTCTTTGAAGCTCTGAATGCCTATTGGTAGTTTTCTCATAGATACCTCGTTGTGAAAATGAATTTATTATAATATCAGACCAAAATCAAGAGAGAAGGTATAATTATTCTTTAGCTATGCCCTCTGGTGGTGCTTAGTCTATACTTATTAAGAACCAATATTTCTACCTTTTATTTATTTAAGGCTCTACAATAATATTCTCCCCTGTTGAATAGGCATTAAATTCGGGTGCATACATTGATTGAATTGTTGCAGGAGCTACCTTGAATTTTCCAGCCATATTTACCCTCAGACGATATTTGAAGGTATACTCACCCTGCGGGAGATTTTCAAAGAAGAAATTTTGAGCCGAATCTCTAACCTCCTCATACCAGTATATTCCGAGATCCCATTTGTGTCTTGAGACTGTACTCTCAGGTTCAAACCCCGCAGGACGCGGATCCTTGAGGTGAACATATTCAGCAGGATGTTTTGACCTTATTGAGATCTGAACCTCAATCTGATCCCCCACCGATATCTTTGTACCATCTTTGAGTGGCTTTATCACATATCCCTTCTCAGTCGGTTCTCGCTTAAAATACTTTCTGGATATAAAGAAGAGGTCGCCTCTCTCAGCATCAGGAAGCTTCTCAGTTGAAAAATGCCAGGTTGCCGATGCAAACATAAATCCCTTTGTCGCCTTCTCAACTGTTATGGTTGAAGTAGTATCAGGGTTGATCTTCTCTTTTGGAATAACTATCTGATTCTTTTTGCCCGTATATTTATCAGGTTCAAATACATATTTGTATTCATCAGGACCAATCTTTACCTTTGCCTCTTCCCTTATTCCGAGCATCTTACTTGCCTCCATATATTTGATAAGCGAATATATCACCTCTGCTGTTGCTTTTGTAGACTTCCAGTGATTGAGTTTCTTATTCATAAGTATCCACTGCACGAGTCCATCCAGCTTCTTCTCTTCTGGCATAACTTCCAGAAGTGTCCTAATAGCAAATGCATGAGTCTCAATAGAATCATTGTACCAGAGCCAGCTCCTATCCTCATGCGCCCAGTGTGTTCCCTCCTCCTCAGAGTATTTTGCAGAATCCATTACACTCTCAAATACCAGCACTGCATCCCTGTGTCTCTTCATTCGCTCAAGGGTAAGTGCCAGATATCCCTTTAGATATGGTGAATGCCTCTTCCAGTGTGCGAATGAAAAATCAAGCATATCCTGCCTTTCCTGTTCAGAGAAAATACCTGCATAATATGAACTATCAGGATAATTGGATAGGACATAGTTTAAGAATGTAATGAACTCCCAGCAACAATCGTGTGCCTTTGCATAGGGCCAGACCTCTGTAATAAAATGCTGGTGTAGATACTGCCATCCTCTTACAATCATATCCTTCGGCACATCTACCTTAAATTCAAGCGCCTTGGAAAATCCATAAAGTATATACAGAGTAATATACGGAGATGGTGGACCGCCCGCAAACCATGGAAATCCACCTATTGAGGTCTGTGCCTTCCTGAGTTTGTTAAGTGAAATATCTCTCTCATGCGAAGCAATCTCAGGATTCAGGATATTCACAAGATCCTCCCTATCCTCAAATCCTCCCTTTGCCATATTAAGCCATGGTGTCTCTTCAAGTAGCATCTTCCTGTTTGGATCAGGTGCATCCCATCTCTCAAATCTCGTATCTCGTTCTTTTGAAAATGTCTCTGCCATCTTTGCAATCGCCGGGTGAGTCTTATAGACAGAACTTACAATCCCTGAGGAGAGAAATTTGTTCAATATCTGTTCAGTGCATTCATAAGGATAATTTACAAGATACGGTAAGGCCTGAAGAACTGTGAAGAAGAGCTGTGCATCCAGAGTAACAACTATCTGATCATTTATCAGTGTGGGGTCATCCTTTTTTGCAAGATCCTCAAACTTAATCGTCTTACTCGCCTTATCTCTAAGAACAACAAATTTTGATTGAATAAGATGCATTCTGCCTGGCAATATAGGAATCTGTCTCAGTTCACCATCTGTATAATCCTTTGTTCTCGCTGTTACTCTCACTGATACAAGGTCTATCTTAACAGGCGTCTTCAGAGAAAATGAGAAATTATCTGATCCCTTTGCTTTTATGGTAAACTGTCTTGAAGCGTCCTTCTCTGCAAGTTCAAAATCAGATGAAATTACCTTCTCTGTGGCAGGATCAATTATCTCCAGTTTAAGCTCTCCCGAAATATCTTTTTCAGAGGAATTATTTACCACAACCTTCAGAATAGCCTCATCACCCTCTCGCAAAAATCTCGGCAGATAGGGTCTCACCATCAGTTCCTTTATTGCCTTTACCTCCTTTTTTACATATCCACCCATAAGATCCTTTGAAATCGCATGAACAAATAAATTATAAGATGTAACTGAATCAGGGGCCTTAAATTCAATTGATGCCGTATTATCAGATTCAAGTAGCAGATGAGGCATAAAAAATGCGGTCTCGGCAAACTCCT
>JBBISZ010000392.1:0-2476 GCA_037441045.1 Deltaproteobacteria bacterium
AATTAAATAACCTCAAAACCCTCATACAATCTTCATCATCTATTGCAGATACATTGTTTGTATTTCTAACATTATGTATCCATGGGACATGCTTATCTCCTATCCCCTCTATTCTGTGTCCACCGAATCCGTTTAGTAGAAGGGTCGGGCATTGAAGTGCTTCACCTGCAACAACCTTGATATATGGAGATTTAGTCCTCAGAAAATCACCCGCTGCAATTGTCCCCGCTGAACCTGTTGCTGATATAAAAGCGGAGAGCCTTGATTTTTTACCCTTTACTTCTGAATATACCTCAAATATTGCAGGTCCGGTAACATTATAATGCCATATAGAATTTCCAAATTCATCAAACTGATTGAATATGATATTTAAAGGATCCTTTCTCAGCTCCCAACACTTATCATAAATCTCCTTTACATTAGATTCACAGCCTGGTGTTGCAATAATTTCTGCTCCAATACTCTTCAGCCATTCAAATCTCTCTTTTGACATCTCCTCGGGTAAAATTGCAATTGCAGTGCAGGATAGCAGTGCGCAATCAAATGCACCACCTCTACAATAATTTCCAGTGGACGGCCAGACAGCCTTATGGACGGTAGGGTCAAACTCTCCCGAGACAAGTCGTGGGACGAGACAGCCGAATGCCGCACCGACCTTATGAGCCCCCGTTGGAAAGTATTTTCCTACAAGACCAATAATCCTTGCTTTTACACCTGTTATATTTCGAGGTATCTCAAAATAGTTTACTCCTCCATAAAGTCCGGTTTTTACATCATTCTTCCATGTAATTCTAAAAAGATTAAGTGGATTTACATCCCAGAGTCCTACGCCATTCAATCTATCCTTGATGGAATCAGGAATCAATCGTGGATCTTTCATCTGTGCAAAGGTAGGTATCAGAATACCTCTCTCCTTACATCTCTTTGCAGTCTTTTTTATTACTTCACTGTTGAGTTTCTTAATAATTCTGGGCATAGTGTTTCTCTCCTTATTTGATTCTTTTTGAACCTTTTTTAAGCAGTCCATTTAATATCTTGTGCGGATCTTTAAATCTCTCAAGTAAAATCATTGAAGCAATAACAAAGGGTTTGTACGATGCCTCTTCATAAGTGTGTAATCTATATTTTTCAAACACATCTTTTGATACCTCTCGCTCGTTGCAGCTTACGCCACTTATGTCGGCTGGCAGGCAATGCATATAGAGTGCATTTCCGCCTTTTGTGAGAGCCATCATCTTTTCATTACACTCCCAGTTTTTAAATTTTGCATTGTTGGCAAGGCATTCTTTTTCGAGTATTTTTAATCCTTCCTTATCGCCTTTTTTCAATAGTGCGGTTCTTTTTTGCATTACAGAAAACGGTGCCCACGACTTTGGATATACCACATCGGCGTCCTTAAAAGCCTCTTCCATAGAGTATACCTTTTTAAAAGAACCACCATATTTTCTGGCATTTTCCATTGCTACTTTTTCAACATCCTCAATCAGGTTGTACCCTTCAGGATGAGCGAGCACCACCTCCATTCCAAAACGGGTCATAAGCCCTATTATTCCCTGAGGAACAGAAAGTGGTTTCCCGTAGCTCGGAGAGTATGCCCAGGTCATTGCAATTTTCTTGCCTTTAAGTTTATCAAAACCACCAAAATAATTTTTTAGTTTTAAGAGATCCGACATAGATTGAGTTGGATGGTCAATATCACACTGAAGGTTTACAAGCGTGGGTCTCTGATGCAGGACACCCTCTCTGTATCCCTCATCCACAGCAGTTGCAACCTCTCTCATATAAGTATTCCCCTCTCCCAGAAACATATCATCCCTTATCCCGATTACCTCAGTAAGAAAAGAAATCATATTTGCTGTTTCTCTAACTGTCTCTCCATGTGCAATCTGCGACTTCTCTTCGTCCAGATCCACAAGCGAAAGCCCCAGAAGATTTACTGCTGATGCAAAACTGAATCGCGTCCTTGTAGATTTATCCCTGAAAATTGATATAGCAAGACCTGAATCAAAGAGTCTTGTGCTGATATTTTCTTTATGCATTAGTTTTAATATTTCCGCTACAATTGCAGTTGCCCTGATCTCATCCTGAGTCTTCTCCCATGTTAGAAGAAAATCCTTAAGAAACATATTTATCTTTAACTTCTTTAATTCTCTAAGTTTTGACTCTATTTCTTTTATTGCCATAATAACCTCCTACTCCTTAAAAACCAAAACATTATATTATATTAAAAAGTTATTTCAATTAGATAATTCATTTTATGGTAATTTTCTACCCATTCAAATTTACTAATAGATATGCGTTATTACCTTTGATATTCAGTTTTTGTTCAGTTTGAGATTTTTTTTGCCTCAAATATTATCAAGATATTAGTGTCAGGTACTTGATCTACCCATCTACTTAATCTAATAGTGCCATACTATCTAATAGTGCCAGGTACTTTATATGCTCTAATTTTGTGCTAATATTTTGATATCAT
>JBBISZ010000393.1:0-2439 GCA_037441045.1 Deltaproteobacteria bacterium
ATCTCCAGATCATCCATGGAAAAGATCCTTAAATCTAAAGAATGTGACATTTCAAATTAGTAATAAAATGTGATATGACATGTAGTAATAACAGATAAATGTTGTAAAATATTAATAGAATCTGTAGTGTATAGAAAAGTTAGGATATTTTATAAAGGAAAAATTTTTTGATTACGTATTATTCTGGACATCCTCGCAGAAAAGTATTAGATAAAATATCAATATTTTTCATGTTTATAAAAATCTTAATGAATTGAAAATCTGCTTCTATCAAAAAGTGTCAATTAAATAACTTTAGAAAATAATTTTAGAGAGTGGGATTAACAATCTAATTTCTCTGCCACCATTCTGCAGATTTCTTCCATGAATGCCCTGTCCAATTCATCGAAGGCATTAAGTGCGTGTGAATCAATATCCAATTCTCCAATAAATATTTCATCTTTTAATATTGGAACAACTATCTCAGATTTGACTTTGATTGAGCAGGAGAGATAGTTGGTCTCTTTATTTACATCGGGGACAAGAAATGTCCTTTTACTAATAGCCGCCTGGCCGCAGATCCCCTCTCCAAACTTTATCTTTGTATGAATTGTTGGCTCTCCTTCATATACATCAAGTATCAACTGTCTATCTCCATCTGCAAAGTAAAGACCGACCCAATCGTAATGTGGAACAGAATTCTTAAGAGTTCTAACGATAAAGGATAAAAACTCTTCTCTTTTGAGGTTTTTTTGTGACTCAATCTGCCCTTTTAATTTATTAAATATTTTTTGTTTTTCTTGTTTGTCCATTATTGCCCTTCTTTTAATGTTTTTGCAAATTCTTCTATCTGAGATAAATTGATCAGGACATCAAAATTATTTTCAATTATTGAACCACAGGAGTATAGATTTTCAAACAAAATCTCTTTTGCTTCATTTACCGGACGAAATCTATTATCAACTCTGATTCCGCACCTTAAAAACGGTTGTGGACTCAAAATGTCCTCTCTTGTAAAGTAAGTTATAAAATTTTTATCTGAGCCCAGAAAGACTGGAATATTAAATAAAGGTTCAACAACCTTGTTATCTTTTACAGTAAGTCCACCCTCCAGATATCTACCTGTTGCAAGAATAATTTTATGAGCCTCTATCTCGTAATCCTTTGAAATAATTTTTTTGATAAGCCTATCTTTGCTCTCGTGTCTCAAGGTATTTATTTTTATTTGTTTGACACTCTCCTTATTAATCATCTCTTTTAATCTTAGATAAAATCTTCTTAAAAGAACCGGAGAGTCCGGAGTAATCAGTTCAAAAACTTCTCTATTAATGGAATTTTTAATTTTACTGATAATCTCATCTGTTCTATTCATTCCGAGGATTGGAGGGAGCACAAAAATCTCATCTTCTTCAATCTTTATGCTTTTTAAAAATGATATTAATTCATCAAGTGCTTTCTCATTACTTTCTAATAGATTAGTCAATTCATAGATGGAATATATTCTATCTTTATTAAAAAGCCTGCTTTTGTAGATCTTTTTATTCCCATCTTCCTCAAGGTTGAACAGGTATTCGAGATTTTCTATGTGAACAAATAAAAGTCTTCTGCTATTTTTAATTGAATATTCAAAATAGTTGTTAAGTCGCGGGAGTGATACGGCTTTAATGATATCATTGGTTGAATAGAGTATATCAATAGGTGAGAAATTTTCCCTGTATATCAGATAAAGATCGTCAAGATATTTTGTGATACCTCTGTTGTATGCTGTGGCATAACTTTCTTTATGTTTAGAATAGAACTTAAGAATAGGATTAAAAAGAGTGTTTTCAACCAATGATAAGATGAGAATTTTTGCTCCAGTATCTTTTAATAATCTTGCGAGAAAAATTGAATATAAATTCTCGCCAATTATCAGAATGTCTGTCTTTAATCTGTCCATATATTTAGTAAATGGTTGAAAAATAATTCTTCGGATCTTATTTGATCACTGTTGAGCACAAACCTTCTACCACCAAATCGCCTTGATACAAACTCAAGGAAAAGTTCCTTTGCATAAGATTTACCAAGATTAAGTCTATCTGAAAGAATTTGAGCAGCCCTGAATGAGCATCTCCTGCCCTGACAAGGGCCTGTACCGAGGCGAGTCCTTCTCCTTATCTGCATCAGGTCTTTTGCCCATTCTTTCTCAATGGCATATTCAATCTCTGCTGCTGTTACACCCTCGCAGTGGCAGACTATCTCTGCCTGCGCTGGATCTCTCTTTGTTCTTTCAAGTATCTCCTTTGCCTGGCATCCGTATCTGAAAATTAACTTCATGATGAGATCCTTCTCAATTGAAAATTCTTTTGAATATTCATTTATGTCATAGGGTTCTTTCTCACCTGGCAAGGGGTCTGACATAGTCTTACATATATTATTTTTACCAAGTTTTTTATCAACCACATCCATAAATTCTTGAGA
>JBBISZ010000394.1:0-2436 GCA_037441045.1 Deltaproteobacteria bacterium
GGCGGTAAGGAGTACATCCCTTCCATCCTCCTCCATATCCAGATTTACATCTCCCTTCTGAGCAGATCTTACCCTCTTCATATATATCTTTAATCCAGGGTCTACAGCCACGGATCCCATCGGTTGATCAAATTGATAGGACTTCTCAAAGCTCTCCTCTTTTATCCTCTCAGTCTTTCTCTCTACTTCCTCCTTTGAACTGTTATAGAAGGCAATATCAAGTGGCATATCAAAAAGTTTGTTAACCTGAGTCGCCTGATATGTGGAGGATGCCTGACTGATGTAGACATCCACTATAGACTTCCCATCTTTGTCTTCCGTGATATCATATTTTAGAGTATAGATCGGATAGCCTGCATCATATAGCCATCTATCAAAATACCATGCATAATCATCTCCTGTAATATCTTTAAACGCCCCTTTGAGCTTATCCACATCGACAAATTGAAACAGATTTTTTCCTGTATAATGTGAAATGGCTTTATAAAAATCCTCACCTATAATATTAAGAAGCTGGGCGAGCACAAGTGCCCCTTTATAATATGTTAGCATAACATAATTGTTGTCATCATTAAACACATCCTGTGAGCATATAGGGACATCCTTTCCCGGATCAACGATATAAAAGTAGAGGAATGCATATACGCCATACATAAATGCTCTGGCGATTGCATTATCTCTTGTAGCAAACTCCATCGCGCTGAATTCTGCAAAACCCTCATTTATCCACGGATATTCATAGTTTGCAGACATTACCATAAATGCCCACCACTGATGCGCAACCTCGTGCGCAAATGTCTCCATAGCCTCCCTGCTTGTAGCCCCCTCATCAATCAGAGATGCAGGCATAAATTGAGCCATTGGAGTAGCATAGGCGGCAGAGGATGAGGCATCTATTTCATTAAAGGAGATTACAGGATACTGATAGGTATAGAATTTCTTTGAATAAAAAGCCAGAGCCTGTCCTATAAGGTCGTGAAACCCTTTTGCAATATCAGCCCTCGGTGGAAGAACATAGCTATTGATATTAAATCCAAGTTTTGAATCTACCTCATAATAACTTGAAAATCTGTCAAACTGTGCCATTCCAAACGCTACAAATTGGGCTATATTGTTATGCCAGAGCTCTGTCTTTGTCCCATCTCCATTCTCCACCGTCCCCACATACTCTCCTGATACGGTTGAAAAATAATTATCAGGGATAATTAGGGAGATATCAAAGGAGTATGCATCATCCTTTCCATCTGCCCTCATCGGGTGTAAAACTGACAGGTCGTATGTAAGCAGAGGATCATACTGGCAGGTGACCAGTCCGAGAAATGGAGATGGCTCACAGTTGGGCTTTCCACTCGTTGTAATATTTATTCTGATAATGCGATCTTTTTCAATAGGATTTTTAAAATTGATATAAACGATTGAAATACTTTCATCATAGTAGTAAGGTTCAACATTATAAACAAGTTCTGTATCCGGTGAATCCACTGTAATCAAACTAAAAGATTTTGCATAAAACAGCACTGACTGAAGTGGAGATGTGCCAGTTACTTTTATCATAATCTGGTCATTTACTGTCAGTTTTGAATCCTCAATGCTGCTACCCACTTCGGGAATAATTGTAAGGTTCATATTCAATATTTTAAAATCCTCATTAGAATCTCCTCTCAAATTTATTAGTGGCGTCTTTGCCCTGTGAAGATTGAATAATCCTTCTTTTTTATACTTCTCAATCTTGGAATATTCTATCTTTAATGCCTCTGAAAAGGATCCAGTAATATCAATGTTCTCATGTGGCAAACTGGCAAATGATAAAAATGGAATTGCCATAATAATGAGAAATACGATCTTTTTCATATAAAACTCCTTTGTTATATCTTTGAAAGTTCTAAAATCTCATCAATAATAGACCTGTGCTCCTTGCATCCTATAATTGAAATTTCGGGACTGTTTTCCCTGCTATTTGCATTTGAAAGAAATCTTTCCATTCGCTCCAATTTTGCTCCAATTTTATCAGTATTGTCAAGATAATATCTGAGTATTTTCTGATATGCCTCTCTTTGCAGAGCAGGTGTATGACAGATGAGGGCAACATCCACACCATTCTGTATAGATATCAGTGCGGCATCTGCAACATTGTAAGATCTGCTTATAGCCTTCATCTCCATATCATCCGTAATTATGACATTATCAAAAGACAGAGAATGCCTTAAGAGTTCAACAAATACCCTGGACATAGATGCAGGCAGCTCCTTATCTATATTATCAAAAAGAATATGAGCCAGCATAACAGAATCCACACCCTTCTCCATGATGTTTATAAATGGCAGAAGCTCTCTCTCATATAATTCATCCAGTGCTTTATGGCAGGTTGGAAGCTCCTCATGACTATCCAGCATCGTATCTCCATGCCCTGGAAAGTGTTTGGCACATGTAATAAGC
>JBBISZ010000395.1:0-2417 GCA_037441045.1 Deltaproteobacteria bacterium
TTATACCGAAAATGCAGATGGACATATGGTGCTGGGGAAGAAGAGTGTTGCAGGTTGCCATTTTGGGAAAAATTATAGAGAGGAGGCACTCATAGATATTCTACTAATAAAGAATGCTCGATTTAAGTTTTCTCCTGAACTGGATCAGAGTGAATATGAAAAAGCCTCTCTAATTATAAAAAGAAATATTGACGATATTAGATTTGAAAAATACTATCTTAACCAGATTAGCAGCTATTTTAATTTAGAAAATCGAACAATCTCTCTCTCTCCAAAACTTAAGACATTACCTCTTGCCTCTCTCCTTGATCTGGCGACACAATCGGGAAAGAAAACTGTAGAGATAGATGAAAAATATCTACCACCCCGAAGTGTAAAGTTGAGTGCAATTGAGAAAGTTTTGAATATTATAAAAAAGAAAGATATAAAGATATCTGAATGTATTACCGAGATTGGTCAGACACCATATTATACTTTATATGCAATTATTGAGATTGCGAACCGCAAAGTGGCTCTGCTCAGTTAAAAGAGGAGATTAATTTTAGATTCCTGAATTTTAACCTTTTCATAGATTAATTATGATCTTTTTTTACCTCTTTTCAATAATAGTCCTTTTGATCTGGATTATTAATTTTGTAAGGGGTGTTTATGAGCTGAATAAAAATACTCACTTAAAGCCTGAGAATAATGTCTTACACTCCCCTAAAATAAGTATAATAATACCTGCAAGGAATGAGGCTTTGAGACTTCCGATTCTCCTCAATTCTATCATAAAACAGGATTATAAACCGCTTGAGGTGATAGTTGTAAACGATAATTCAGAAGATAATACATTGGAGATAGCGGAGTCGTACAGAGGAAAAATACCTGAGTTAAAGATTGTGAGTCCTTCAATTGAGGAGGGCTGGTGTGGAAAGAATTTTGCACTTACAATGGGATACAGAGCTATCTCTAAGGAGAGTGAATGGATACTTTTTATAGATGCAGATTGCGAACTAAAAGATAATGCAATTATTACGATAGCCAATTTTGCTTTGAGAAATAATCTGGATTGCCTCTCTCTCTTTCCAGATGTAAAGAGCGATAAGTTTTTTGAGAGGCTATTACTCCCATCAGTCGGGGCAATGGTTACACTGTTTAATTCCCCCGGCAGAGTAAATAATCCAGAGGATGAGACCTCTTTTATCAATGGACAGTTTGTCTTTATAAAACCATCAGTGTATGGGGATATCGGAACTCATGAGGCAGTTAAGGATGCTATTCTTGAAGATGCGGCACTTGCAAAAAATCTGAAAAGCAAGGGGTATAGGATATTCTTAGGTTTTGGAGAGGATATCTTTATAGTAAGGATGTACAATTCGTTTTATGACTTTATTAATGGCTGGACAAAAAATATGTTTTTGATACTTAAAAGTAGTATATCAAACCTTTTCAAAATGGTTTTTATAGTAATAATCCTGTCTTTCCTGCCTGTAATCTGGCTTATTTTTGGAATTATTAATAAATCCCCCTTTTTTATTGGTGGTTATATATTGGTATTATTTTTTCAGATATATTTGAGATATCGTTCGAAAACATATCCTATTTATGCCATTCTTGCTCCAATCTCTTCAACAATTGTATCATTTATTGCGATAAGGTCAGCATACAGGCATATTATGAAGAAAGGTGTAGATTGGAAGGGGAGAAGGTATTTTTCAAGCAGATAGTGTCAAAAATTTGCAATGATAAAGAATAAATGGTATTAATATAATTAATATAGGAGGAAGGTAGATGAAAAAATCTTCATTCATAATTTTATGCTTATTTATTTCAACATTACTATTTGCCCAGGAACCGGTAAATCTATTGAAAAATGTAAATATCTCATCAGATTCAAATGGAGTAGTAATAGGTCTGGATTTTAATGGTCCCGTGAGCTTTACAAGCATGAAACTAACCAATCCGTATCGAATAGTTCTTGATTTCACAGATTGTAAGAAGAGTGGGGTTTTAAAAAATCTAATAAAGGTTGCTTCTGATGGTATAAAAGAGATATCAATCTCTCAGATGGGTTCGGACAGTGCTCCGCTATTGAGGGTAAATATAATTACAGCGGTAGATCTGGAATTTAATATAGAACCTACTGATAATGGAATAAATGTTAAGATTGCGGGAGTAAAACTTGCTCAGTCTGCGCCCCAGGAAAAGGAAGAGCCGCAAAATGTAGTTGAAGTTACTCCTAAACAGCAAGAGGAAGTCAAGTCTGAGCCATCCCCGGTAGTATCTGAGGCAAAACCAGAGCCGCAGCCTGAGCCAGCCCCGGCAGTATCTGAGACAAAACCAGAGCCGCGGCCTGAGGCAGCCCGGGAATGATATGATAATCAACAAGAGCAGACGACAGAGCCCGACAATGTAAATCAAGAGACAAATCCAGC
>JBBISZ010000396.1:0-2407 GCA_037441045.1 Deltaproteobacteria bacterium
TCTTTCTTTGTTCCTTAACTTCTTAATTACTATTAGCAATAGTAGTATTATTGTTATAAAGTTGAAATATAATAACTGTCCCGAAAAAAATTTGAGTATATTTAGTGGAACATATAATAGATTTACCCTTTGAAGTATATGATACTCAAATGTGGCGCCCCTGTGTATAAGATTCCAGATGATTACAGGCAACAAAAATATTGCAAAGATGATTACAGGCTTTTTAATTTTAGAGAATAGTATTTTACGATCCTGATACAGTATTAATATATATGCAAATACGATGAATATAGCAGAATATTTTATGTTGAAACTTATTCCAATCAGAATAGAAGAGAGGATCAGATTCTTTTCCCCTCCTTCGGTATGATATTTGTTAAAGAAGAACGCACTAATGGTTATAAAGAATATCAGTGCAGGTTCAGGGGCTGCAGATACTCCTCCTATTAGAAATGCTGGCATTGAGAGTAAAAAGAGCATTGAAAATAGGGATATCAAATTGTCTCTACTTATGTAAAAGGAGAGATAGAAGATTAATAGAAGTGTAAGATCTATCAGTACTGTTGAAAAGAATCTAATGGCAAAAGTATTTTCACCAAATAGCAATGTGCCGATTTGGATGAGTATAGCAATTCCGGCCGGGTGGTCATAATAAGAGGGTTGTAGATTCTTTGACCAGCTGTAGTAATATGCCTCTGAATCTCCTGGACCTGTCTCTCCGATAATCAGGATGTGTGATGTCAATATTACTGCAAATATTAAGTATGTTATAAAACGTATTTTCACTTAAAATAAAAAAAGGGAGTCTATGCTCCCTTTTGTCTAAAGGTCTATGAATCTTTTACTTCAAAAGATTCTGCAATTTAAGAGCAAGCCCCATATCGCCCTGAATCTTGAGCTTTCCAGTCATAAATGCCATCTGGGAGTTGATCTTGCCCTGAACAAGAGCCAGAAAATCTGCATCGCTCATAGTAATTGTGCATTTGGCACCCGGGTTTGTACCCTTGCCAATCTCGCCTCCGGGCTTTGTAAGATCTACATACCATTCGCCGCCGCCGGGCCCATTGAGCTTGAACTGATAGATTGTATTTAGTTTTTTTACCAGTTCGGGATTGCCTGCAATCTTTGTCTTCATCTGTTCAAAGAACATTTCACAGGTCAAATCTGACATAATATCCTCCTTGAAAGAGATTAATCTTTTCCGTAAAATCTAATAACACACTGCGTCATTACTGTCAATAAGCAAAAAAATAAAAATTTATTCCTCAGGGTATTTTTCGCCGATATTTTTTATTACATCAAGTGATGTAAAGAATGCCTCTACCATTTCAGGGTCAACCTGCTTACCCGACTCTTCTTTAATGGTATTTAAGACTCTATCCTCATCCCATGACTCTTTATATACTCGTTTTGAGGAGAGTGCATCGTAAACATCTGCAATGGCAACTACTCTACCGAATGGGTGAATCTCTGTACCAGCCTTACCCCGTGGTTTCCTCTCCTGGGTCTCATAACCCGGTATTGGTTTGAGGGTAATGGGATTGATATATCCTGGATATCCCTTTCCGTCCCATCTTTCGTGGTGTTCAAGTGCTACAATATAAGATGCCTCATCAAGTTCGGTAATTCTTTCTGAAAACAACCTCGCCCCGAAAAATGTATGACCCTTCATTATCTCATATTCGTCAGATGTAAATCTTGCCGGTTTTTTTAAGATAGAATCGGGTATTGCGACCTTCCCCACATCGTGGAGCATTGCGGCAAGCCTCAGGATGTCTTTATTCCTGTCAATCTGTTGTTCATCAATGCCCTTCATCTTTGCCCATGTTTCATAGATCTCCACAGCATAACTACCAACTCTGTTTACATGAGAGCCAGTCTCTTTTGGGTCTCTGAGTCCTGCCATATTGATCATTCTAATAATCATATTTCTGGTAAGTTTTGCCCTCTCAATTGCAATTGCTGCAGAGTTGGCAAAGTAGAGAATAAGGGGTTCATCTTCTCTTGAGAATGGGACAATCTCCATCTTTTCGTTTTGGGCATTTATAAGCTGAAGAACTCCTACTATGATTCCCTGCTGGTTTTTGAGCGGTATAGTGAGCATTGAATGTGTCCTGTAGCCAGATATTTCATCATATGTGCTATCAAAGTGGTAAGGTACTGTATTGTTCAATTTGTAGACATCGGGGATATTGAGAATCTCTCCCGATAGAGCCACATACCCGGAGATTGACCTGTTGTCTATTGGGATTGTGAATGAGGAAAATATTAGTTTCTTTCCGGGTTTTAATTTTGCACTTAGCGTTTCATTCTGGTTTGATTTGAATCTCAATCTCTCGTTTTCAACTATATAGATTGAACCTGCATCTGCATTTGTAAATTCTCTCGCCTTTTTGAGTATATGATC
>JBBISZ010000397.1:0-2392 GCA_037441045.1 Deltaproteobacteria bacterium
GCGATATATATGAAAACGGTGTATCTATAGGAGGTCTCTCCAAGGCGTATGGCCTTGCTGGACTCAGGATTGGATGGGTAGCTTCGAGAAACTCTGCACTGATCAATGAAATTAATCACCTTAAAGACTTCACCACTATATGCAATAGTGGAATAAGTGAACTGATTGCCACATTCGCTCTCAAAAATAGAGATGAGATTCTATCAAAAAATCTTGCAATCCTTAAATCAAACACAGGACTGCTCAACGAATTTTTTCAAAGGCACAGTAAATTGTTCGAATATATTCCCCCGAGGGGAGGAACAATTGCCTTTCCAGAAATAAAAAAGCCTATTGATATTGAAAAATTCTGTATAGACCTTGTGAACAGAACGGGTGTTCTACTCTTGCCTGCCAATTACTACGATTATGATAATCGCCATTTCAGGATAGGATTTGGAAGAAAGAATATGCCAGAGGCATTAAATATCTTTGAATCTTATATAAACAAATATATCTCCCCAGAATGATAATCTCCTGCGCCTTGATTAGATTTATATAAATTTATCCATTTATTCTTATTCAGATTACTATCGTTTCAAATAAAAGAATAAAACTCTAAAAAGAATCTACTGATAGGATAATAGCATCATAATATGTGTATGGAGGTGAACCATGAAATGCAATGTAGGTGGTATTGATAGAATATTGAGATTAATTATAGGACTAATTATTCTTGGATTGGGTATCTATTTTGAGAGTTTTCTGGCTCTTATAGGTCTCATTCCAATATTTACTGCAATTTTTAGAATATGCCCTGCTTATCTCCCGTTTGGGCTATCAACCTGTAAGACGGATGAAAAATAAAAGATCAGCGAGGCTTCAAGATTCTTGCAAGCCTCCTCTTCTCTTCTTTATTTCTGATAGTTTCTCTTTTGTCCTCTTTGTGTTTTCCTCTTCCAACTCCTATTTCAATTTTGGCAATTCCTTCCTTAAAATAGATCTGAATTGGGACAATGGTGAGCCCTTTTAGGGTTGTCTTACCTGATAATCTCTCTATCTCATTCTTTTTTAAGAGAAGCTTTCTCTTCCTGGTTGGCTTATGATTCAAAAAGGATGCGGCTTTGTAATCCGCAATATGTGAATTTATTAGGAATGCCTCACCATTTTCTATCTTTACATAAGCCTCTTTTATTGATGCAGTCCCATTTCTTAGAGATTTGACCTCTGATCCTACCAGAACCAACCCTGCCTCATATATTTCGATTATTTCATAATCTCTAAATGCGTTGGGATTTTTACATACTACTTTTATGGACATCTTTTCTTTAAAATCCTGTTGTCAATTAGACGCGTCTTCCCTATAAATACTGCAGAGGCAAGTACCGTGTCTCTCTTAAAATCCTTTCTCTCAGTGAGATTTTCTGCATCCAGAAGTTCAACATACTGAACCTTAATATCTCTATATTTTTTTAGATAATTTTTCACAAACTTTACAATATCAGATGGTTTATTAAATTTGCCAGACCTGTACATTCTCTCCGCCAGATATAGACTCTCAGCAAAATGTGTAGCTACACCTCTCTCACCTCTGGACAGATATGAATTTCTTGAGGACATTGCCAGAAGGTCATCTTCCCTTATGGTATCAACACCTATAATGCGAATATCAAAATTGAGATCCCTGACCATCCGTTTTATTACAAGCAGTTGCTGATAATCCTTTTTACCAAATATTGCATAATGGGGTTTAATCATGTTAAAGAGTTTTGCTACTATGGTTGCAACCCCTCTGAAATGGCCCGGTCTGAATTTGCCACACAGAGGCTTACTCATCTGTACCACTTCTACATAGGTTTCAAAATCAGCAGGGTAAACCTCATCATTTTCCGGCATAAAGACAATATCTGCCTTGTGTAGCCTGAGTTTCTTAAGATCTCCTTTTGTATCCCTCGGATATCGCGATAGATCCTCATTGTGCCCAAACTGGGTAGGATTAACAAATATACTTACCACTACAATATCTCCATATTTTCTTGCTACATCTACAAGTGTAAGATGTCCATCGTGAAGATAACCCATGGTCGGCACGAACGCGATTCTCTTCCCTTCTTTATGTAAACTTGCAGAAATTCTCTTAATATCCGAAACCTTTTTTATTATTTTCATATATATATGACTCCTCTAACTTGAGGATGGGATAAAATCCTGTCTCCCGCCTCTAATCTGTTTTATATTCTCCACAAGTTTCTCATAATCCTGAGGATTTTTTACAAAATCTATATCAGAGGTATTCACAACCAGGAGTGGAGACTTGTCCCACCTGTAGAAGAACTCATTATAAGCCTTTATTAATTTTTCTAAATATCCTATCGAGATATCCTTTTCAATCTCACGATTGCGTTTCTTGATT
>JBBISZ010000398.1:0-2391 GCA_037441045.1 Deltaproteobacteria bacterium
TCTTCCCCTCCTTTGTAATAATAACACATTGCCTCTTTCTTTTCTACTTTTCATATTCACATTATACCAAAAAAAAAACAAGTCAAGTAGCCGTGGGATTAGGAGGTATAATTTAGACTTTTTCTAAAATAAATTATTGGAAATTTATAAACTAAGTTTGTGAATAGCCATTCCTTTAATATCTCTCATAGCCTCTCCAATGGATTCTGAGATTGTGGGATGTGGCCAGATTATTTCAGAGATATCTTCAAATCTCAATTTTTCCCTTATTGCCATAGTTATAGTTGTAATCATTTCTGAGGCTGCTTCTGAGACTATGCATCCTCCTATTATTCGTCCGCTCTCCTTCTCTGCGATTATCTTTACAAATCCATCATTGGCATTTTTTGCCATAGCCATACCATTCTGGGCGACAAAGAATCTGCCTGTTTTTATATCTATTCCCTTTTCCTTTGCCTTCTCCTCAGAAAGCCCCACAGATGCAACCTCGGGAATTGTATAAATAACCGCCGGAACAGCGCTATAATCTACTTTCTTGTTTTCACCCATAATATTATCCACAGCTATTTCCCCATCATAATGGGCTTTGTGTGCAAGCATCATTCCACCTATTACATCTCCTGCCGCATATACATTTTTTATACTTGTTCTGAGATATTCATCTGTAATTATAAACCCCTTTTCTCCCACAATTTGAGATTTAATATTCTCATCAGCCTCAAATACAGGTCTCCTTCCAGCAGCCACAAGCACCTTACTCACCGAAAAAGATTTACCATTGCTGATTCTGACATTGACTTTTTCATCTGATATACTGATATCCTCAATTTTTACATCTGTATTTATATCAACTCCGAGCGATTTTAATCTATTTCCAATGGCTCTTGATGCCATCAGATCCTCATTATAGACGATCCTTTTTAATACCTCTACAAGATGGACTTTTACTCCAAACAAAGACATTATCATCGCAAACTCAACACCAATAACACCACCACCAACAATCAATATTGATTCTGGCAATTCTTCAATTGCTAATATGTCTGTAGAATCAAGAATGTATTTATGATCTATTACCACTCCACCAACACCTGAAGGTTCACTTCCAGTAGCAATGATTACATTTTTACAATCTACAACTTCCTCTTTGCCATTGAGACTGATAAGTATTTTATTATCAGGTTTAAGTATTGCATTCCCCTCATAAAGAGTAATCTTGTTGCCTTTGATTAACTGCTTTATCCCTTCCACCTGCTTGTTTACAATCTCATTTTTTCTTTGAAACAATTTAAGAAAATCTACCTTAAAACTCTCCGCTACACCATCGAGAGCAAAACCTTTTGCCTCCCGGATTTTAAATAACAGTTCCGCAGAGGCACAGTAGGTCTTGGTTGGAATACAGCCTCTATTGAGACAGGTTCCACCGAGTCTATCCTTTTCAAACAGAGCCACTTTGAGCCCTTTTTTTGCAGCGTATATTACAGCGGCATATCCCGCAGGACCACCCCCGATAATCCCTGCATCATAGATTGCAGACATATCTCCTCCAGAAAATTATTTATTATAAAGATTCAGACTTTTGGGACATCTGGATTTACTTTGACAACCGGAGTACCCGACTGAACTGATTGATGTGATTTTGAAAGATTTATGGATTTATCAGTCTTACAATTTCCTTCAAAAATGACGCCTGACTCTATCATAAGATTACCGGTTACAATATTTCCCACTACCTTTGCGGGCGCGTGAAGCTCACAGGATTTTTGAGCAACAATATTCCCCTTTATTTCTCCATAAACAGATACAGCGCCCACTGATATTTCAGCCTCTAAATGAGCCCCGTCTCCTACAATCAGTGTATCTTCGCTAAAGATCTCACCAACAAAATCGCCCTCTATTCTAACAGTCCCTTCAAAAGTCAATTTGCCTTCAAATCTTGAACCTTTTCCAAGAATTGCATTCAGGCTGGATGTATCCTTTGTAATCTCATCTTTCTTTCCAAGTGGCATTTTAATCTCCTTTTTTAAATTTTGATTATCTTCAAATGACTCCATCTCCCCCCTGCTCTCTTTTTTAGAAAAAATAGCCATAGAATCACCTCAAAAGTAAATCTATCAATCTTGTAAGTTCCTCTTCAGAAGAAAAACTTACCGTAATATTTCCGCTCTTGTTCTTTCTAATGCTTATACTACATTTTGCCCTGTAGTATCTGTTTAATTTCTCCTCAAGTTCTCTAACATAATGAGGTTGATTGGTAGTAAGTATTTGACTCCTCTGAACCTTCCTCTCCACATCTCTAACATTTAAACTCTCCTCAAGTATATCCTGAAGAAGTTTCTGCATATCAGATTCGTTCTTTGCCATCAATAATGCCCGCGCATGACCCTCAGA
>JBBISZ010000399.1:0-2391 GCA_037441045.1 Deltaproteobacteria bacterium
AAGGTATAATGCTCTGTTGTCTGTTTTTCCTGAATTACTCCGAGAATCGGGCATCTATGGCCAGGGAAATTACAGATACTATTTCCTTTGTAAATTACTGAGTAGCAATTCTTTCCTTTGATATCCTCCTTGCGATTAATATTTAAGAATTTGAGTGCGGTATCATTGAGATCGTAGATCCTAAAATCTCTATCAATCAGAAATATTGCAGAAGGTATACTATTGATCAGGTTGAGTATGTAAATCTGTCCCGCCTCCATATCCCTGACTCTCTTCTTGATCCTGTGGGTCAGGATATTGCTATATTCTTCCAGAAACTCCTCGTCTGAGAGCAACCCCTGTCTTGATCCAAAACTTAGCTGGGGATTTTTTAAGATACTTTCCAGTATATTCTGAATAGATTTTGAAGAGATAGGTTTTTCTATTATACTGAGGGCACCTATTTTTTTGAAAAAAGATATATCTTCATCTCTATAGAGTGAGGAAGATACAAGCACAAAAGGTATGCTGTAGAGTTTTTCAGAAGACTTAAATGTTCTCATTATCTGAATTCCATCAATCTTTTCTGACAGAAGATCACAGAAAATAATATCAATCTTTATCCTGTTGAGAGTCTCTATGGCATCATTTACATTTGTTACAATATATATTTTATAGTTCTGTGCATTCAGGTTCTGTTCTATTGCGGAAAGCTCGCTGATATTGCTATAGATAAACAGAATATTCATACATACAACTCCTTAAATAACACAATTATTATATAGATTTGTTTTTAGAAATAAAGTATAAAATAGGCATTTTAAGGAGCTTTTATGAAGTTTTCCATCTCTACTCTCCCTTTTATTAATAATGAAGTAAGCGAGGGGCTTTTTCAAAATTTGAAAGAAGAGGGTATAAGTTCTATAGAGTTATTTTCTCAGAAGCCTCATTGCGATATCCTGCAGATTAGGCACCAGAAAATACTTGAGTTTGCTGAGAAGACTCTTGGAATAACGATCAATTCAATTCATTTGCCCATATACTTTAATAGATCAAAGGAGTTGCAGGATAGGAAAAAAATAAGTCTCTGTATATCTGATAACAACATCAGGCTTAATAGTCTAAGGGAGATAGAACGACATATAGAGGCGGCTGGCTCTCTGGGAATTCCAATTGTGGTTATGCATTCGGGGATAGAAAATGACACTGAATCAGAGATTAACTACCTGATAGAATCTCTAATATATCTAAACGAAATTGCAAGAAGAAATGAGGTGATGATTGCTATTGAAAATCATACAACAAAATTTGTAACCATTAAATTATTGATAGAACTTATTAGCAAAGTTGATTCGGATCTGCTGGGGATATGTCTTGATATCGGGCATTCAAACATATTTAGTAACTATATAAGTGATCTGAATGAGGCAAGAAGATATTTGTTTTCGTTACATCTTCACGACAATAACGGAGAAGAGGATGAACATCTAATGCCTTTTGAGGGGAGTATTGACTTTGATTATATAATAGGGTTTTTAAGGACAAGTAAATTTCAGGGTGTGGTTACCCTTGAATTGAATGGCGAAAATATTACAGATAATACTGAATTTAAAAAATTTCTAAAAAAGGCTGCGTCTTATCTAACAAACTTTGAAAATCCAAAGATTACCTATAATATTATGGAGCCTACCTGAACAAACTACCTCTTTAAAATACTAATTGCTTTTTCTAAAGAACTAAAATTATGCTTCATCTAAATAAACTCTTTATACTTTGAAATAAGAGTTATTGTTGGCAAAAAAAGCAATTCCATAAACATCATAACCTTTACATTTTGGCAATTTATGGATATATATAATTGCCGTTTTGAGTATGTGTTTATATTTTTATAGTAAGTAATTTTTTGTACCAGACAAATGAAAATATTTATTAATGACAAGGAAAAAGATTTTACAGAGATTAAACAGATCTCCGTTGAAGAACTTCTAAAAAGCCTCAATATTCAGAAGGAGGGGATTGCGGTATGTGTCAACGGAGATATCATAAGGAAGGTGAATTTTCATTCTTTTTTAATAAAAGATGGGGATAGGGTAGAGATTATTACAATGGTCGGAGGTGGATAAGATGGACAGTCAGCTCAAGATTGCAGACAGGGAGTTTACATCAAGACTCCTGATGGGGACAGGTAAGTTTTCCTCTTCAGAAATATTAAAAAAGGCACTTGAGGTGTCTGGTTGTGAAATTGTTACTGTTGCTGTAAGAAGAGTAGATATCTCCAATAAGGATGAGCCTATTCTTAAGGCTATTGATAGAAATAGATACCTTCTTTTACCAAATACATCATGTGCAAGAGATGCTAAAGAGGCGCTAAAGGTTGCACAGATTGCGAGTGAGATCCTGAATACAAATTGG
>JBBISZ010000400.1:0-2386 GCA_037441045.1 Deltaproteobacteria bacterium
GCAAGTCCTCCTGTTATCTCCCTCAATGAATGAGCCTGCCCTGATTGACAGAATAGCATCGCTACAAATTGATCCCAACAACTAAAGCCCTTAACCCCTCTGTCAGCCCCGGTCTCTCCTGAAATCCTGTAAAATTCATTGGAAGCCTCATTTCAGAAAGGTTTATATCATAAAATATTTAACTGATTGAGGCTCCCTTTTGCAAAATTTATTCTGGACAGATGTGAAAAGAAATGGAATTTTAGTTCTGCTGTAATGAGTTTAATTTAATTCTTGATTTTTCTCAACATTCTATTATTATTACCGCCTGTTTTTGCTGTTTGTTCTCATAACTTTTACTTGTTTAAGGAGTCTTTTATGCTGGATAAACTTAGAAAAGGGAAGCAGTCATCCTGGAGCTGGGCACTTACATTGATGATTATAGTTACATTCCTGTTCTTTTTTGGTCCAGCGAGTTTCAGGAGAACCAGAGCCGGCTGTGGTGTAGTGTCATATGCGGCAAAGGTAAATCACGCTGTAATCTCTATTGAGGACTTCAACTTTGCATATACATCAAGGTATAGAGATATGCAGAGATACAATCCCAATTTCAACAGAGATATGGCAAAGAGTATGAATCTAAGACAGTCCGTAATGGATGAACTTGTTGATCTTGAGATACTCTCTCAGGTGGCTGGTAAATACAATCTTGTAGTATCAGATGATGAAGTAGCAAAGAGCATTGCAGAATCTCCAATGTTTCAGCAGGATGGCAAATTTGATTACAACCTGTATGAAAGGATTGTAAAATATCATATGCAGATAACCCCAAAAAAGTTTGAGGAAAAACAGAAGAAAAGAATTCTTGCAATAAAACTTCTGGAGCTTGTAAAGGATTCGGTAAAGGTGGATGAGGATTCAGCCCTCAAGGATTATCTAAAGAGGAACAATAAGGTCAATCTATACTATGTTAAGTTTGATCCGAGGCTGCACAGCAAAAATGTTGTTGTTAGCGATTCGGAAATTGAGAATATGATCAAGAATGACAATTCTACGATTGAGACCTATTACAATACGCATATCTCAGAGTTCAGCACACCAAAGCAGTACAGGGCAAGGCATATATTATTAAAGCTTGCGCAGAACACAGATGAACAGAAGAGTAAAGAGGTTTTTGATAAGGCAAAGAAGATTATTGCAGATTTAAAATCGGGTGCAAAGTTTGAGGATCTTGCAAAACAGTATTCTGAAGATGAGGTATCAAAGGTTAGAGGTGGAGACCTGGACTACTTTGGCGAGGGTCGGATGGTGAAACCTTTTGAAGATGCAGTAAAGAATCTCAAGATCGGTGAGATTACAGAGGAGCCTGTGAGGACAATATTTGGTTATCATATTATAAAACTTGAGGATACAAAGGAGCCTGTAAAGAAGGAACTCAATGATGTAAGGCAGGAGATTGCAAAGAAATTAATTACTGAGAAGAAGGCACTTGAACTTGCCAAGGCAGATGCAGATAAACTCCTTATGGAAGTAAAGGCTGGAAAGAAGATTGAAGAGCTGGTTCCAAAAGAGAAAGAGGAGGATCATGATAAGATTGTAGTAGGTGCTCCTGAGAAGGATACTGCTGTACTCAAAGAGACAGGGATGTTTAATGTCTCCCAGAGTTATATACCAGGGATAGGAATGTCTGAAGAGCTTATAAAAAAGTTATTTACAGCAGACGGGGTTGTGGATCAATTTACCGATGTAGTACAGGTTGGGAATGCACTATATATGGTAACTATAAAAGAGAGAGAAGTGAAGACAAAGGTTGATTTTGAAAAGGAAAAGGCTGAATATATAAAGATGTTAGAGTCCTCCCGCCAGGGTGCAGTGATTCAGGACTTTATTAAATCTCTGAGAAAAAAGGCAAAGGTAAGTATAAATACCTCTGTTGTTTCTTACGATGAAAAAAGGCCAAAAGAGGCAGATTATTAGTTGATATAAATATACCATAGTTTTGATCTATTCTTTTTTTGTTTGATATAGATATAAAAAGAGAAACTGCTTGAATTTGAAATATAATCATATTCGTCTTTTTAACCTGCCAATTCTTAAGAAAAAATAACACTCTGCATGGGAGGATGTGTGAGAAATTAAATGAGATAATTGGAACATTTGTTATGAAGATTTGTGTTTGAGTAATTAATTTCACAATCCTTGCCTCCTTTGAAGTATTATGTAAATGAGTTTGTTGGGCAACCTGCTCAGTCCAATATGTTATGGACTTCTACAAAATTTACCTGACATAACTTGAAAAATTGTTTGATTTGCATATAAACTTTATTGGAGAAGAGCCATCTTTAGTAAAGATAAAGATATTGTAGGATTGATTTAATCAAAAAAGGAGATAGTATTATGGGAAGAA
>JBBISZ010000401.1:0-2372 GCA_037441045.1 Deltaproteobacteria bacterium
AACGGGTTTGTCTGCTATGAATTTACAAATCCAATAAATGGGACAACTTACAAAGGATGCACACATCCCTGCGCAGCGAAGACAGATTGTGAAACTCCTTCTATTGGGTGTTTTGCGAGTGGTCAGACATTGTGTTCCTGTATGACGGTGCAATGAGTTATTTATATTTGCTGATAGTAAATTGTTTTTGGATTTGAATTGGCTTATTTCTTCATAAAGTAAAATCAGGAGAGATTTTAAATAAGTATTCAGGAAATTATAATAATTTCAAATTTTGTCTATTATTAATTATTAATAAATTGTCTTATTTTATAGAAAATTTATTTATTAAATAGTAGTTTTAAACATCTCGGAATGATTTTTTTTAATAGCAGCATATAAAAAATATTGAAATCATAATTCTTGATAATTGGCTTATATGATATATATTTACCATGGAGCCAGTGATATGGAAGAAGATAAGACAAAAAATGATATTTCAGAAATAAAAGAGATTCAAAAAGGGTATTCGGATAGACCTTTTATTAAATTTTTAAGGACAGACGGCTGGATATTTTTGGTCGTATTTATAATTATTGCTGCTTTTGTAATTTACAAGCATTATTTCAAAAAGACTGACATAATTGTGGGTGAGAATATACCCAAATATGTGAGAGTGTTCAATGATTTTAATTCGCTTATTGAGGATTTTGAAAATGAGTTAAATCTTAAAAGGGAACAGAAAAAGTCAGATGAAAAAATAAAGATTGACATAACTCCGTATAAGACAAGGTTGTATCAGATTTATGATTTTATGTATGTGCAGGGTATTGCCCCGGAAAATCCATTTTATAAAGATTATAGCAAAGAGGAGAAAAATATTATTAATCAGTTAATGAATATAGGTAGAAGACTGGATAAGATAGTGATGGAGATATACAATTTCAACGGCGATCCTCTTACAGTTACTGATTTTGATTCTATAAAAAAACTGATGGATTCGACAAGAAAGGAACTTGATTTACTTTCAATTAAGAAATGAATATTGATACTTATCAGGATTTGTTTATTGACTATCTTATATCCGAAAGGGGATATTCAAAGAACACTATAGAATCTTATTCTCGTGAACTTGGAAGATTTGTTGAATATATTATAAAATTGGGTATAGAAAATCTGGAGGGAGTAGGACAGAATACTATAGTTCAGTATCTGAATTATTTATCAGAACTCAAACTTGATAAAAGGTCTCAACATCATAATATGGTTGTGATCAGGCAATTTTTTAAGTTTCTGATTAGGGAGAGATATATAAATAATAATCCTACAACACTAATTGATATCCCCCGACTCAGTCAGAATCTACCGGAGTATCTAACTATAGAAGAGGTTGAGAATCTGTTATCAGCTCCTTCAGGCAAGGACAAATTTGGCATCAGGGATCTGGCTATTCTGGAACTTATGTATTCTGCGGGTCTCAGGGCATCTGAGCTCTGCAATCTCAAGGTGGAAGATATCGATCTTGTAGCGGGGTTGGTAAAGGTTTTTGGGAAGGGGTCGAAGGAACGACTTGTTCCTATAGGGCAGAATGCAATCAGGAAAGTCAAAGATTATATTGAGAATGCCAGAGGTGCTATTCAGAAGGTAAGTGGAGTTACATATCTATTTCTCAATAAAAATGGGAAGCGTCTTTCAAGGGTTGGGCTCTGGAAGATATTAAGGCATTCATTCGCCTCACATCTTATTCAGAATGGTGCAGATTTGAGATCAGTTCAACAGATGCTTGGGCATTCTGATATATCGACAACACAGATTTATACACATCTGGATATTAAGAGAATCTCCGAAATATATAAGAAGTTTCATCCGAGAGGATAGTTTGTGCTTTACTTTATTAAAAAGTCTGTTAAAAATATTGACTCAAGTATGGTTATGAGAACATTACTTATTATTAATATCATAATTTTTCTACTTATTTATTCATGTTCATCTGAGCCCTGTGAAGACCTGAAGTCCAGATCAGATTCCTGTCTGGATGAATTGGTTAAATCCCTTCTATTGAAGGTTGCAAACAACGGTGATAAACAGGAGTGTAAGGATTATCTGGATTCGTATTATTTCTCATTTGCCTCACGGTGTGAGATATCTTTGCCAGATGTAGTGACTGATATTGCATCTGATTCCATTGAATTTGATTCTGCTCTCGAATGACCATAGATTCTGTTACAATCAAAGATCTGGAACTGGATTATATTAAAAGTATAATAAGAGATCTTGCCTCAAGTGCAGGTGGAAAAGAGTATATTGATAATTTTGAGTTTCTTTCTGATAGGGCAGAGATTGACAGAGAAGTTCAATATGTAAAAGAGGCTATAAGAATAATAGAAAATAAT
>JBBISZ010000402.1:0-2344 GCA_037441045.1 Deltaproteobacteria bacterium
ACCTCGCCCCTCCTGCCTGATCATCTGATGAATCGCCTGAAGATTTGTGGTCTTACCTGAAAGTGCAGGTCCATAATAAACAATCTTCAATGTTACTTCCTTTTGAGCAATATTAAACTGCAATGTACTAACCTCCCTTCTATAGTAGATCCCTGATCTTCCCGGCAGCGTCCCTATCGATTAAAAAAGTACAATCTCTATGCAGTCGCAGGACAGAGGCGGGAAATCGTGGAGTGATATTTCCCTTCAGTGCCCTGAAGATAGTCTCAGCCTTATCTATTCCATACGCAAGCAGAATAATTTTTCTTGAGGACATAATTGTTCCAAGTCCCATTGTAATGGCTTTTCTGGGTACCTTTTTTATGCTACCGAAATATTTACTATTTGCCCTTCTCGTCTTTTCAGTAAGAGTCTCGATATGTGTTTCAGGAATAAATTCATCAGATGGTTCATTAAAACCTATATGTCCATTGTGACCAATTCCAAGAATCATCAAATCAATTGGTCCATTCTGTTTTATTAAATTTTCATATCTCTCACATTCCAGATTTAAATTGTCAGCCATACCATCCGGTATATGTACATTTTCAGGAGTGATATTAATATGGGAAAAAAGATTATTCTGCATATAGTAGGAATAAGAGCATGGGTCATCCTTTGACAACCCTACATATTCATCCAGATTGAATGTAGTAACCCTTCTAAAGTCAGCAAATCCATTCTTATAAATCATTACCAATTCTTGGTACATCCCAATGGGGGTCTTTCCTGTAGGCAGTCCAAGTACTGTATCTGGCTTTAATGCTATACTTGCAGCTATAAGCAGGGCAGCCTGACGACTCATCTCTGTATAATCTTTCATTACAAGGATGTTCATAATTATGTTCTGGATTTAATTGAAAATCTCAACTCCTTTATCACATCAGATTTCATAAATTTATTTATTTTCTCAATAATCTCTTCTTTATAAAATTGAATATCATTCAACCAGACAGTATCCGGAACAAGTATGAGCAATTTCCCATTCTTGAGTTCAACTGGCTTGATACTATCCTTGAATTTATCTCCCACTATTTCATTCCACTGGGCAAGGATCGAGCCAAGGGTCATGCCATCTTTTATCCACTGATTGGTACCTGTAACCTCAGAAATAACTGAGAAGGCGGGGCTTAAATTTGATAGATTATATCTCTTCCTGACCATTAAAATGCAATAGTAAACATCAGATTTGCCGAGATATAGTTCATATAAGAGGCAAAATCCTTAGCCTCAAAGCTGGCTCCTTCAGCAATTTTTACAGCCCCCTCTTCAAGTGCAGTCTTCTTTTGCATAATAGCCAGATTGTATCTCACCTGTAATCCCATAAGCACAAATGGAGCTATAGAAAAATCCAGTCCTCCACCTCCGTAGAGATGAGCACCGTAACTCTTTTCATCAAGGGCAGATATAATAGAAAGTCCACCTCCAGCATCAAGATAAGGATTTACAAGAAGTTCAATTATATAAAACCTGAACCCGGCATCAATAGTCTGAAGAGTGAGATTCTTTCCATCTACCTTATCTTTTTCTGATTTTATAACCGAATCAATTACAGCATCTTCTGGAATTTCCGTATTCGGAACAGAAATAATCTTTCCAGAAGGAGATTTTTTTACATCAGAGAATGGAAAGACATTGTATCTATATCCAAGTTCAAGACCTCCAAAAAGCACATCTGCTCCTCCAAAGAATCCCATTCCATTTTTATAATCCACCATTACACCTGAAGTATCATTTATTTTTAAAAGGGTATTATCACCAAAACTACTTAATGGATACCCTACTCCTCCACCAAAAGATATACCAATTTTTGCAAAAGCAACCTGAGATATTAACAATAGAATAAACAAAAATGAAAGTGTTCTACTCCTCATAACTTTCAACCCTCCACTTTACTTCATTAATTCTTTTGCCTTAGCGGCAAAAGGACCATTTGGTTCGAGTTCAAGATACTTCTGCATATTCTCAAATACTGCCTCTTTTGGAGCCTTATTTTCTTTATACAACAGCCCCATCTGGAAATAAGCCTCTGCAGCCTTTGGATCAGTTTCTATAGCAGTTTTAAACATCTGTTCTGATCTTTCATTGTTCTTATTTTTCTTATGCATTTTACCAAGGGAAATTGCAAGTTCAACGACTGCCTTCTTATTTCTCATTGACTTAAATCCCGAGAGTGCAAGTTCAAACTCTTCAATTGCCCTCTGTTCGTCCTGTTTTGTCAGATAGATCTTTCCCTTTTCCATATGGGCAAACGGATCCTCAGGATTTATACCGAGCGCTTTACTCGCCTCTTTTAGAGCGTCAT
>JBBISZ010000403.1:0-2340 GCA_037441045.1 Deltaproteobacteria bacterium
TTTTATAAGACACCAAAGGTAACTGGCACTTTAAAGGCAATTTTTAACCCTTATCCCGTTAATAATAAAATCCTATTATTGATTAAGAATTCAACTGGACTGATATCCTGGCATCTTTTTCAAAAAGACTAAAACTGACCTTAAATGCTAAATTATTATAACAATTTTTCGATTGCCTATTTCAATCCTATCCTGTTGAATTAATGAAGCAAATTTTATATCACCCTGTGAAAAATCCTCATTTTCTGATTTAATATCAATATGTTGCGCGGAAAATTCAAGTATTAGTTTAAATGCCTTCCCACTTCTTACCAGATCCAGAATTATCAATATCATCAGCCTAAAGCTATCATTTAACTCAGGTTTTCCAACATATTTTAGCCCGCCTCTATTATTTGAAAGCAATAGATCCAGTGCTTTAAAAATATTGTAAATATCAGTAGAATTATTATCCTGGTCAGTAAGATAATCAATAATGACTGAATATGATTCTGAAACAGATTTGCCTTTTTCTTCAGACTTAAAATGATCATTATATACTACTTTATATTTATCAACCTGTGCTGAAAGCTCTGTAATTAGTTTGTTTATTGCATTAATTATTTTACTATATGGTTTATATATGCTTTTTATACTTAACCGATGTATTCTTCCCGTCGATACATCTCCGATTGCATTTTCAATCTCATTTATCAAACTCCTTTCCTCAAGATCAAAATGCCTGCTAACCCATAATGAGAATATACCAGCAACCAAAATAGTTATAATAATCATAATTATTAAAAAATTATAAGAGTTTTTCTTCAATCTATATTTATATTCATACGCTTTCATGTCCATAAGTCTTTTAAAATCTGACTGAGAAGAATTACATTCAACATTTGATTTACTTTTAAATTGTTCAAGACTCTTTATACACACCTCAAGTCCAATGGAGGAAATGTCTGCACTAATTGCTGAAATATATATATTATCTCCCCTTTCAACCATTATAAAGGCTTTTATAAAGGCTTTCAATTTCCCCTGCTGCAAAAAGGGAGGCAGATATCCAAAATTATCCTCTGTATACACAATATTGTTAATATTTCTACTTACAAAGTCTTTTATATCCCTATCTACATCTCCGCCGTCAAACTTTACAAGATTATCGTCCTTTTTGTTGTATATAAAAACCGGGAATAAAGGAAGATAAGAAGTGTCCCTTATAATATTTTGAAGATCATACTTTGCAGAAATATATATTGCATTCAGATAATTGCTCAAATATTTGCTCTGATAAAACTCCTCCTCCTCTTTTATCTCTTTTATAAAAAAGTTATAAAATACCATAAATAAAAACATTATGAATAATAGAAGGGAAATAAAAAATACCAAGAAAAACCTTCTCACCTGCATACACACAATCCTACTACACTCTTAAAACCTTAACAACGAAAAACATATATTCAACTTACATTTAATTTGACAGAATATCAAACTGATAGTATAAAATATTTTACTTTATTGAGAGCAATTTATGAAATCAGTTGCCGCAGGCATTACAAATGTTGGAATGAAAAGAAGTCATAATGAGGACTCTTTTTTCATTGTTGAAGATGAAGGGTTACACATAATTGCTGATGGAATGGGAGGTCATTCCTCTGGAGAAATCGCATCTCAAATGGCTGTTGAAACTGTTGCAAACTTTTTCAAATCTACATCAAATGACGATGAGGTAACATGGCCATTTAAGATGGATAAAGGTCGAGACTATCAAGAAAACAGACTTGTTACATCTATCAAACTTGCCAATCTGAGAATATATGAATCTGCACAGCGAGAGGCAAAATATAGAGGGATGGGCACAACTATCGTATCAGCACTCTTCAAAAATGATGAAATAATAATTGCACATGTAGGTGATTCAAGATGTTACATTATTAGTGGAGCTGAGATAAGGCAAATAACTGAGGATCACTCACTTCTCAATGACTATATAAAGGCAAAGAAACTCACTCCTGAAGAGCTTGAAAATTTTCCTCATAAAAATGTCATTGTTAGAGCGCTTGGAATGAAAGAGACTGTTCAGGTGGATATAAACCGTATCAAACCAAAACAACAAGATATTTTTCTCCTCTGCACAGACGGATTATCCGGTATGGTAAAAGATGAGGAGATGAAAAATATTGTACTTGCAAATCGTGATAATCTCGAAAAGGCAAACGAACTGCTCATTGGAAAAGCGAACGAAAATGGTGGAGTGGACAATATTACCTGTATTCTTATAAAGATTATCTAATTACCTAACTTTTCCCTGTATTTTATACACTACACCAAGGGTTTTCAGAACGGAATCCTGTT
>JBBISZ010000404.1:0-2324 GCA_037441045.1 Deltaproteobacteria bacterium
AAATAGAGTCTTGCCCCCTCTCCAAGTGAGACAAGAATTACAACCGAATAGACACCTATAACTATTCCAAGAGTGGTGAGAAATGTCCTCCACTTGTTTAAAAGTGCTGACTGAATAGCAGTCTTAAAAAATTCAATTAGAGCCACCTTTGTTCTCCCTGTCGTCCATGATCTTTCCATCCAGAATCCTGACTATTCTCCTCGCCACATTTGCTACATTCATATCGTGTGTAACAAGTACAACAGTCACATTCTTCTCTTTATTGAGACTTAAAAAGAGCGAGATGATATCTCTACCCACCTTCTGATCCAGATTGCCTGTAGGTTCATCTGCGAGGATAAGATCGGGCTGATTCACTATTGCGCGCGCTATCGCCACCCTCTGCCTCTCTCCTCCTGATAACTCAGATGGCCTATGTCTGTTTCGATGAGTGAGATTTGCACTTTTTAGCGCCTCAATAGCCATCCTCTCCCTCTCTTTTGGTTTTATCCCTGAGTATACAAGAGGCAATGCCACATTCTGCAAAACATTAAATTGAGGCAAAAGATTATAGCTCTGAAAAACAAAGCCTATCTTCCTGTTTCTCATGTACGCCATCTGAGAATCCTGAAAATCCTTTACATTAACTCCATCAAACAGATAATCACCTGAGGTTGGGGATTCAAGACAGCCGAGTATGTGCATAAGTGTGGATTTACCTGAACCCGATGGACCAATTATTGAGACAAATTCACCTTTTTCAATATTGAGACTTATATTGTTTAATGCAACAACATCCTCTGAACCAAGCCTGTATATTTTTGTTATATTTTTCAGTTCAATTAGAGCCATCAGAATTTTGTGGACCTCCTTATTGACTTCATATTAATCTTAATATTTTCTTTTAGTTCCTCTGAGGAGAGTGGTACAATTACTCTATCAGATTCGTCAATACCGGATATTATCTCGGTTCGTTCCCAGTTTGAAAGCCCTGTTACTATATTTTTCTTCTGAACGGAGTCATCATTTATAACATATACATACTTTTCACCGTATTTTCCTATTATAACCTGCGATGGAAGATATTTTGCACTCCTCCTTACATTTACTACGACCTCTGCCTCAAAGGTCATTCCCACTCTCATATCGGGCTCAATATTTGAAAGTTCAAAATGTACCTCCACTCCCCTTGACGACTTTATATCGGCAGATACTACAGGGGAGATCCATGAGACCTTACCCTCCAGCACCTTATCCCCGAGCGCGTCTGATTTGAGCCTTACTTTCATCTGTGTGGAGATCCTTGATGCATCCACCTCATCAAATCTGGCTGAGAGATAAAACGAACTATCATTA
Source organism: Deltaproteobacteria bacterium (assembly GCA_037441045.1). Taxonomy (GTDB): domain Bacteria; phylum Myxococcota; class SpSt-1050; order SpSt-1050; family SpSt-1050; genus SpSt-1050. The sequence goes on from JBBISZ010000404.1 coordinate 1,336, forward strand.
TAGAGGTCATATACAGGGGTTCCTGGAACAATATATTCGCCCTCCTCAACAAACATCTCCGAGATAATCCCATCAAATGGTGCCTTTATAAATGTGTTTTCATATAATGAGCGGGCGATTCTGAGTTGAGCCTCAAGTTGCATAATATTAGCCTCTGAGATATTGAGTGCCTCATCTATTACCTCTGACTCTGTCTTTGCCTGTTCAAAATTGGACTCTGAGACTACTTTCTCAGCAAAAAGCTTTTCAGCCCTCATAAGACTTTTCTTGATATTTGAAGACCTTATCTTTGTCTGTTTGAGCTGTGCAATCCCAGCCTTTATATTTGACTCATCCAGTTTGAGACGCGCAAACTGTTCATCATTCTTCAGTTTTATAATCAGATCCCCCTTCTTCACACTCTCGCCTTTTCTAAACATTATTTTCTCAATTTCGCCAGTTGTAGACGCCCTGATATGAGCAGACTTCTCCGACTGTAAAATAGCGTTAGAGAGTGGAGTTACAACCTCTTCAATGCTACCGGTCTGAAGCATGGTATATTCCACATCCAGCCTCTTTTTGGGCCAGATATAGAAGAGGAGCACTATGATTATAATTGGTATAACAATAAATTTGATAAATGCTTTTAAACTACTCAAGGTACACTCCTATTGAATCGTAAATTCTTCCAAAAGTTGGTTATTATCATCAAAAGTTCTAATGTTAATGATCTTCCCGTTAACACTTATTATTGAGAAATTGAATGACATCTTATTAAAGACCATATACGGTGTCTCATTTTCTTCGTACTTAATCTCGCCCTCAGGATAGAGTGGTGCTCCGCCGCCCCCCGATACTACATAATGGATGCCATCTTTAAACATATGTTCATATAAATGATTACGCCCATTGAAAACGACCTTTACCCTTGTCTGCTTGAGAAGCGGAACTATATAATTGCGAGCATCTGAATTTGGTGAATGAGAAGAGAATGTATATGGTGGGTTATG
>JBBISZ010000405.1:0-2318 GCA_037441045.1 Deltaproteobacteria bacterium
TTGTCTTTTTTATCTCCTCAATTGAATTCAGATCCTTCTTCTCCTTTACCTTAAAATTTATCAGAATCTGAGGGAGCTTTTGCATTATTTTACCAAGCTGCGAAAGAGGTTTCTGGCTCTTACAAATAACTGCAAGCGTCTGCAGGGCAGCAAGGACCCCATCTCCTGTTGTAAGATGATCAAGAAAGATTATATGACCTGATTGCTCACCACCAAAATTAAGTCCGTTATTTCTCATATATTCTACAACATATCTATCTCCAACCTGAGTCCTGATAAGTCTGATCCCTTTCTTCTTCAAGAATAACTCCAGCCCCATATTGCTCATAACAGTTGCAACCACAGTATTGTTTTTGAGTCTTCCCATATTGCTCATTTCAAGGGCATTGATAGCCATTATCTGATCCCCATCTACAATCTCACCATTCTCATCACAAATGATGACTCTATCTGCATCTCCGTCCAACGCAATCCCGATATCAGCCTTATGTCTTTTTACAAGATTTGAGAGGTTTTCGGGGTGTAATGCCCCTTTTCCTTTATTTATATTTATACCATCAGGTTCAACTCCATCACTTATAACAGTCGCCCCCAGTTCCTCAAAGACAACAGGTGCAACTTTATAAGCCGCACCATTAGCGCAATCCACCACCACCTTTATTCCATCAAGTGTAAGTTCTGAAGGAAAAGTGTTTTTCAGGTGTTGAATATATCTTCCAGAGGCATCATCTATCCTGAATGCCTTACCAATACTCTCGGGTGTGGGTCTCAAAGAATCCATAGATGCAGCAAATACGAGTTCCTCAATCTCCTCCTCCACCTCGTCCGGGAGTTTGAATCCATCTCTTGAAAATATCTTGATCCCATTGTCCTGATACGGATTGTGAGAGGCAGAAATTACTATACCTGCATCAGCACGCATACTCTGAGTAATAAAGGCAATTGCAGGTGTAGGAAGTGGCCCAACAAGCATTATATCCACGCCCATTGAACAGATACCCGAAGATAGAGATGTCTCAAACATATAGCCTGATATTCTGGTATCCTTCCCGATAATGATCCTGTGTCTATGATTTCCATTTTTGCACAAAACTGCAATGGCTCTACCTATCTGCATAGCCATCTCTGCTGTCATCGGATATTCATTTGCAATACCCCTAACTCCATCTGTACCAAACAATCTCCTCATAATATTTACCTCTTAATTCTCAAGTTTTTCATTCTTTATATAAGATATAATTATCTGATATCATAAGAGACATGTTTGAAACTGCAGTCTCAATCTATACGAGAATCTCCCTCTTTGTTTTGCAACGATTTATAGACTCCCTGTAGATCTCAATATCCTTCTCTGCAAGAGATGCATTTATTGCCTTTTTGTAATAATCAATATCCTTCAAAAATTCGCCCTTCAGTTCATACATAATACCAAATTCATTAAATATCTTATCCTTTGCCACACCGGGTACAGAAAGTGCCTTATTAAGCAACTCCTCAAGTTCGTCAAACTTTTCAGTTGAAGATAAGACTATTGCATAATTTAAGTATACCGCTGGATAGTCAGGTGCAAATTCAAGAGCCTTCCTGTAATAATTTTCGGCAGCAGTATAATCCTTATACTTTGTCTCATAAATCCATCCCAGATGATTATATGCCCTTCCATATTCAGGGAATTGATTTATTAATTCTACAAGAAGATCCTTTGCCTCCACAATCTGACCATTTCGGATCTTCTCATCAGCTTCAAAGAACATCTCATCTGCCTTTGAAAAAACATTTCGCATATTCGACATATTTCCTCCTTGCACTCCTTACTCTTAACCGATAGCAGGAAAAACGACAGAAAATAAATCTAAACTATTGTTTCATTACTCCAGCATATAGAAAAATGCAAGAAAATATAAAATCCTCCTATCTAATAGATTCCAGAGCCTTTAGCATCTTGCTTGCCCTGTCTATCCGCCATTTCGCTTTATCAGTGGCAGTAGAATTGATAAATAGTTTATAGTACTGAATCGCCATATCAGTCTTTGCAAGTAACCTGTATGCCTCAGCCATTCCAAAGAGAGGGTTGGCAAGCTGAGGATTGAGAGCAAGCGCCTTCTTATATTCATTAATTGCATCCAGATATCTCGCCATACCAAGTAGTGCATCACCTTTTATTATATATGATTCAGCCACATCCTTCCGGATTACCATCAACTCATCAATATATTTTATTGCAGTAGCATAATCTCCTGCACTATTTGCCTTATTCGCCTTTGCAAGTAGATCGTCCACTGGAGAGGGTTGCGCCTGTGAAGTATTACTCTTATCCT
>JBBISZ010000406.1:0-2315 GCA_037441045.1 Deltaproteobacteria bacterium
CAGAGAAGTCCCAACCAAACTCAAATCCACTCCCATGCTCGGCTTTCTTGGCACATTCTCGGTCAATTTTGAAATCCCTAACTACTGGGGAATAGGTAAGTCGGTCTCCAGAGGGTTTGGGACAATAAAAAGGTTAGAGAGTTCATGGAGTTTGAAGAGTTCATAGATTTTCTCTATAAATTAACTCCATAAACTCGGAACTCTATAGACTCTATAAATTAATGCTATGCAGCTTGTTATAAACACATACGGTGCGTATCTTCAAAAGAACGGTGACTGTTTTAAGGTCAGAGCCGGGGATAAGGTCTTTGAGGTATCCTGCAAAAAAATCTCCTCCATTCTTATTTCTACCGCCGCATATATCACAACAGATGCGATAAAACTCGCAGTTGATAATAATATTGATATTATCTTTATTGACGAATTCGGTAATCCTATTGCAAGGATCTGGCATTCAAAGCTCGGAAGCACAACACTTATAAGGAGAAGACAGCTTGAGATAAGTTCTACAATAAAAGGTGCATCGCTTGCAAAGGAGTGGATAAAGACAAAATTAGAAAATCAGATTGAACTCTTAAAGAGACTTGGAAAGACAAGAGAGGAGTTAAAAGAGAATATAAATGGTTTCATTCAGGTTATTCAAGAATGTGCAGGAAATCTCACAATGTTGAGTGGCTCAATTGAGGAGATCAGAGGAAGGATTATGTCACTTGAGGCGGTAGCGGCAAAGGCTTATTTTGACTGTGTAAATATTTGTCTTCCAGAAAAGTATAGATTTGAGCAGAGGAGCAGAGACCCGGCAAAGGACTATTTTAATGCTATGCTCAATTATTCTTATGGAATTCTCTATTCTATGGTTGAGAAGGCATGTATTGTTGCGGGGCTTGACCCTTATATCGGCTTTTTGCACTCTGATAATTACAATAAAAAGTCTCTGGTCTTTGATATAATTGAACTCTATAGAGCCTTTGCAGATGAGGTTGTAATATTCCTTTTTACACAGAGACAGGTGAAAGATGAGTATTTTGATGAAGTGCCGGGCGGCTATGTATTAAATAAAGAAGGAAAGGCTTTTCTTATAGAAAATTTTAATAAATTTCTGGATGAACCTGTAAAGTATAAGAACAGATTAGTTCAGAGAAAGAATATTATTCAGATGGATCTTCACAGTATTGCAAACAGTTTTATAAAAGAGGACAGGGATTCAAAGGGCTCAGAAGACCGCGAGGATGAGAGTGAAATTATAACTTCCGATAAAACAACTGGAGGAGAGTAATCATGCTTTTGTGGGTAATTTATGACATTTCTTCGGATAAGAAGAGGAATAAGGTTGCAAAGTATTGTAAAGAGTATGGGCTATATAGAGTGCAGAAGAGTGCATTTCTGGGCGATGTAAACAAAAATCAGATGGATGAACTTGTGCTAAAGTGTAAGGAACTGATAGATGAAAATACTGATGCTGTATATCTATTTCCTATGTGCAGTGATGACTTTTCAAAAGTAAAGATTGTGGGGATACCTTTTGATAAGGAGCTTGTGTCAGATGAGGTAAAGGCATTATTTGTATGAGAATGTATGATGGATGATCTTGTTGAAAAGAGTTATTTAGCATCGTCTGACAGTGGAAAGAGGTTTATTACAGCATCTGTATTGCTGGAATATCTTTTTTGCAAAAGATTTATATATTTTATGAACTGTCTGTGTATTGAACAGAATGAGGAGAGCAGATACAAGGTAATGGTGGGGCGAGATCTGCACGACAGAAAAGAGAAAGTGAATGCTGATTATTTAAGAAAGAGAATTGGTGCAGTTGATAAGAAGATATCTGTATTTATGGTATCTGATAGATATCGAATAAAAGGTGAGGTGGATGAGGTTCTTACACTCTCAGATGGAACAATGGCTCCGCTCGATTACAAGTTTGCAGAATACAAAGATACGATATTTAAGACTCATAGATATCAGATTATCTTTTACGCATTACTTATAAAAGAGACATTTGGTGTTGATGTAAATAGGGGATTTGTAGTATATACCCGTTCAAAGAATTTACTTAAGGAAATATCCATAATTGATGAAAATTTTAATGAACTTATTGGATTTATTGATGAGATATTTGAAATAAGCGAGAGATGTTATTTCCCGAAGGTGAGTAAGAATAAGATGAAGTGTATTGATTGTTGCTATAAGAATATTTGTATATAAGTTTGGGTTGATTGCTAAATTTTTATATGATATAAGAACTCCTGATTGGATATGTAAAGGCTCATTGACAATTGAATATGAGATGTTTCTGGTCTTGCATCATACAAATT
>JBBISZ010000407.1:0-2285 GCA_037441045.1 Deltaproteobacteria bacterium
AGCAAGATAGGAGATATAGGGCTCTTAAACAGGGATTTACATAAATCTATCTCTCCTCAAACTACAGGTATATCTGGTAAACAAATTACACCATCTCAGAATACCATTTTCAAACCGAGATATATTACGCCGCTCGGCAGCACTGATATTATTAAACATAATTACGATAATAGGGCATTTGAATACAAGAACAAAGGTTATTATCATAATGAGTCTACGGTCTTTAAGGGCGGCAGTTATCAACCTTACAATCGTGGTGGTTCATCAGGTGCTACCAGACCAGACACACATAAAGTTAATAAGAATGTTTTTTCTCCATCAGGTTCGGACGATGATGATGACTCAAATTATAAGAAGAGTGTTCCAAAGTTTACTCCAAAAAGTGGGACTGTACCAAAATCTGTCCCGTCTCTCAAAGGGAAATAGATTTTAATTCTTCATACTTTTGGTTTTTTCATCTATAGATTTATTAGAAGCCCAGCTCTTATTTTTCGCTCAATAGGGAGGAGTGGAACTCAACGCTTTATTATATTTTGCTGATCTTTGTAAATCAATTAAATCTGAATTTCACTTGACTAAATCTTTCAAATAGTGCAGCCTTCATAGGTCTTTTATGCAATAGGGAGGTTGTTTATGACTAAATTAATCAAATTATTAACTCTGTTATTAATCCCTGGTACAGTTTTTGCAGCGACCGGTCATGCCGATCAAAAAATAGAGAAGGAACAGGCTTATATGTACGGACTTCCAGCAGTTTCTCTCATGGATTTCAACAGGATAGTACAGCAGATAGGGATTCCTCTATTCTGGCAGAGTGATGAAAAAAATCAGAACATTATTGATCCTGATGAACTTCTGGTTCTGGGTGCAGGATCCAGTATCTCAAAATGGGTCAAAGATGGTAAGTTTACAAAGGAGTTTGAATCTATTTACAAAAAAGTTGTGGAGATGAAAAGGAGGGAGATTGTAAGAGCAGAACTTGATCAGGGTCTTCCGACTCTTGTATTTACCGATCTTACAAAGGCGGATAAGAAGGATAAAGAGTTTGTAAAACAAATGCTCAAAGTAGGAGAGATGATAGAGGCTCTACATATGAAACAGAGAGGTTCAAGCCAGTATGTAAATCAGGTTAAGGCTCTGGATAATGAAAGCAGGGCTCTGTTTATAAGAAATCAGGGACCGTGGTGTTTTGCCCCAAAGACCGAAAAGGATCCATTCTGTAATGCGTTTCCTGATTTCAGGAAACAGGTGTGGGATACCTATCCTCCAGATGAGCAGAAAGAGAAGGAATTCTGTTCAAATCTTGCAAATCTACCCAATGCAAAGGAACTTCTTGATCCGTTTACAGTTGTAAGAAAAGAGAAGGATAAATTTGTTGCTGTGCCAATAATAAAGGCTTATGAGAAGGAGATGAAGGCAATTGCGAAAGAGTTAAGAGCGGCGGCAAAACTGCTTAAGCCAGAAGAGGAGGCCAAACTTATTGCATATCTTGAGGCTGACGCAAAGGCGTTTGAGACTGGAAACTGGGAAGAGGCTGATGAGGCATGGGCCAAGATGAATGCCACCAATAGCAAATGGTATTTAAGAGTCGCACCCGATGAAGTGTACTGGGATCTCTGCCAGCAAAAGGCGGGCTTCCATATGTCATTTGCCCTGATTGATAAATCCTCCATTGAACTTCAGAATAAACTTGTACCAATAAGAGATGAGATGGAGAAACTATTGGAATCCATATCTGGCGGTACTTATAAGGCAAGAAGTGTGAGCTTTGCGATGCCCGATTTTATAGAAATAATAATGAATAATGGGGATGCCCGCTCACCCCTTGGTGCCACAATCGGACAGTCTCTTCCAAACTGGGGAAAGGTTGCCACAGAAGGCAGGGGGAGGACAGTGGTTATGACAAATCTCTATATGGATCCAATTAGCAAAAAACTCTCTTATGAGAAGGCGTCAACGCTGCTTGCACCATTTGCACTTTCAAATTATGGAGATGATAAATTGCTATCACTTATTGATATTGTCCTGCATGAAGCCACACACAATCTTGGTCCACACTCCGATTATAAAATAAATGGAAAAGGTGCATCTGAGATATTCGGTGGAGGTCTTGCAAGTACACTGGAGGAGTTGAAGGCTCAGACGGGCTCTCTGTATTATACAGAATTGCTCAGAAAGAAGGGGATTATCAAAGATGTTCAGGCAAAAAAAATCTATACTCATGCCATTGTGTGGTCATTTGGTCATATTTCACAGGGTATGTTTACAGCATCCGGGAATCCTAA
>JBBISZ010000408.1:0-2253 GCA_037441045.1 Deltaproteobacteria bacterium
GAAGAAGGCAAAGGCGATAAATTTTGGAATAGTATATGGTATGACTGTGCCCGGACTTGCAAAACGACTCGGGATAGATAGGCGTGAGGCAAACAGGCTTCTCAATAATTATTACAGTGTATTTCCTTCATTGTATCTGTACTTTCAAAATAGCATTAATAATGCAATGAGGTCTGCTGAGCTCAGAACCATATCCGGACGGAGATGCTCACTCAATCCACTCGGAGCGATGAATGACGCACAGAAACAAATTCTCGATAAAATTATAACTTATACAGGAAAAGAAAAAGGTCTGGTCTTTGCGACCCTTGTATTAAAATCTCTGGAGGAACAGTATTTTAAGAGAATAGAACCATCTGAAGAGATGTATATAAAAAGGCTTGAGAATGTCCTTTTGGAGGGGGCAAATCTCGCCACTGTATATAAAGAGATAGATAGCAGGATTCAAGAACTATACAGATTTGCACGCAATATGCCAATTCAGGGCTCTGCAGCAGATATTATGAAAAAGGCTATTACAGATATTGATGAGGCACTTTTTACAAAAAAACTGGATGCGTATATAGTAAATATTGTGCACGATGAAATTGTTATTGAGTGCTCTAATGATATTGCAGCGGAGGTGGCTCTACTTGCGAAAGATATTATGAAAAAATCCTCGCAGTTTTTACTCAAGGATATAGAGATAGATGTTGATATCAATATCGGCAGATTCTGGGGAGACTCCTCGTATACATCGATTCTGGATGGTATTTCAAAATGAGATTTGAAAGAGGAACAATTGTAAAACCGTGGGCAAAAAATGTGAGAGTGGCTCTGATATTTCCAGATAGATACAATATTGCAATGTCCTCACTCTCTTTTCATTCTCTATACAGATTCATAAACGGGATAGATGGGGCTCTCTGCGACAGGTTTGTAATAGATTGGGAGAGGAGCATTGAGCGAAATTTTAAGTTGAAAGAGTATGATGTCATTCTCTTTACAGTTCCTTTTATTATGAATATCTTAAGCGTAGCTGAGATCCTAAAGAAAAACCAGATATCAAAGGAACAGAGTGATAAATTGATCTGCACGGGAGGTATTGCGGTTGCAGCAAATTCTAACGCATTTTCGGGATATGTTGATGCAGTGTTTACCGGTTCAATAGAGCAACACAGTCAGGATATAGTAAGCATAATAAATCTTATGAGAGCCGGAGCAAAAAAGGGGGAGATTGTTGAGTATCTGGAAGGCAGGAATATTGAGTGTGGTCATCAGAAGTCTATACCGTTGTCTGAGATAATTCCACCTCACACAGTCGTATATACGGGCAGGACAGAATTTGCAAATACACATCTTCTGGAGATTGAGCGGGGATGCACTGGTACATGCAGGTTCTGCCTCATCAGACATTTGAGCAGGAGGTATTTGGAGTTTGAATTTGGTAATATTCTCAGAGCTATTGATATATGTCCTGATGATATCAGAACTGTGGGACTTGTTGGGGATTCAGTCCTGTCACATTCACATATAAATGAGATTGTAGATTATCTGCTAAAGAGAGGCAAAAGACCTGCGCTTGCATCAATAAGAATTCAGGATTTATCGGATGAGAAGATAGATGTTATCATCAAGTCTGATATTAAGACACTGACCGTAGCACCAGAAGTAGCCACAGAAAGAATGATGAAACTTATTGGCAAGAGATATGAGCCTGAAAGATTGTTTTCAACACTTAATACCCTCATAAAAGAGGGTGTTCAGAATATTAAACTCTATCTGATGATAGGACTTCCTGATGAACAGCAGGAAGATATAGATGCAATTGTTGAGTTGATCCTAAGTGTAAGAGAGTTACTTATTCGCTCTTCAAGGGATAAGGGCAGGACTGGAAACCTCAGGGTTACTGTAAATAACTTTGTCCCTTCACCTTTTACTCCCCTGTCGAATTGTGAACCGGATAGTATAGATGTCCTTAAGAGCAAACAGCAGATGATAAGGAAAGGAATATCAGGTATACCGAATATTAATATATCTTTTATGGATATCTATGAGACACTTTTGCAGACGGCGTTCTTTAGAATGAATGAAGATAGGGCAAGAATACTTCTTCTGGACAGTAAGATGCCTTTAAAAAAGAGATTTGAGACTGATAGGGAGTTTACAGACATCATTACTACTCTATGTTATAAAGGCAAAAACTTATAAACAAAATCGGTTCTTCTCCCATTTAGTTGCTAAAAGTAAAAGCATCTTTAATGATTAAAGAGA
>JBBISZ010000409.1:0-2252 GCA_037441045.1 Deltaproteobacteria bacterium
AATCTCTCAAATCTTGAGCATAGACCAACTTACCAGGAGATGCCTACTATGTATACTGCAAATGGTAAGGATGGGACACAGGATTTATATAAACTATTTGATTCGGATGGGAATATTGTTCCTATTGATGTACCTGCGGGTGGAGATGGCTTTTATTATAAGAATTTTCAGAGTAGCAAAGGATGGGTGGCGATGCAGAGTGACGCCGAAAATTATGGTGTGGGAATATATTATGAAAATAAAGTAAAAGACTTTCAGGGCTGGCAGTTGCGTTCGCTTCCTTTTAATAATGTCAGGGCTTTGTTTAATTTTGGAATTCCTGCAAATGGAACAGTAAGAGCGAGGGCGTATCTTTCACTTGGGAACTATAATACAATAGCAGCAGAGTTCTCAGATCTTGATAAGAAATTGGGGCCATTTGGTAGTCTGGATGTCCCCGGAGCCGATGCAGAGGTCAGTGGAAATATTCAGATTGGTGGATGGGCTATGGACAATAAAGGGGTATCTTCAGTATATGCCTTAGTTGATGGAAATATTAATATACCGTTGAGTTATGGGACAGATCGTCCAGATGTCTGTAAGGTCTGGCCAGGTTATAGCGAGTGTGCAACGAACAAAGTAGGATTTTACGGCACTTTTGATGTATCAACACTCTCAAAGTGTCCTCATCTTATTGAGATATATGCTATTGACACTGATAATAATAGTAGAAGATTAGGTTCAAAAAGAATTTTCGTAAAATAGTTTTTAGCCATTGAAGGTATATTTTTTAACCAGTGGAGATTATTAAACAATTAATCTTTAATATTCGTCTCCACTGAATATAATTTATATTCAATTTTTCTAATTTATTCTGAGTGTTAATACTTTCTCATCTATTCAATTTTATATCGCCTATTATTTATTATCTTTTTCAATAGTTACAACTCTTTACTACTTCTGTTTCCTTATTCAACATCATTTCATAGATTAGCAAGAGTCAAACTTAAATAAAGATCTAACAATAAAAAATATAATTTTGTAATAGGACGAATTTTCAAATTTTGTTGACACATTAAAATATATTTATTAAAAAATTTGTTATTAAAGGAGGTCTCTCTATGAAAAAACTGCTCGCTGGTATATTATTTATTCTTTTCGTATACAATTATGCTTATGCCGATGATAGGGCAACGGGCGCTCAATTAAAGCCGATAGAAAAGAAGAGTGAACTCAAAGAGGATTTTGAGACGACTGTGGTAGAGAGCAAAAGGATGAATGATTCAGAAAAAATAGGTTCCTATAATCAGCCAGTCTGGACTGCAAAGAGGAGATTTCCTACCACAAGGGTGTATGTAATACCAGAGGGGAAGAGGACTATTGAATACTGGCTTCTTCTGGAAGGAAACCTTGAGGACAATACAGACCCTAAATATACTGCTATCTATGAGATTGAGTATGGAATAGGGCATAGATTACAGAGTGATTTTTATCTAAAGACAGTTCAGCAGGACTCCAATTCACCTATAAGTATAGCGTCTCAGAGTGTGGAATTGAGATACGCCTTCTTTGATTGGGGGAAGGTTTTTGGAAATCCATCTATTTATTTGGAATGGATAAGACAGTCATCAAAGCCTCAAAAGGGAGAATTTAAATTGCTTCTCGGTGATGAAATAACAGGTAGACTCTTCTGGGGTGCAAATATTATATTTGAAAGAGAATTAGGTGGAAAATCTGCTCAAGAGTATGCATTTTCTGGCGGTATCGCATATTCTTTGATAGATAGTTATCTGTCTATCGGGCTTGAGACCAAGATTGTAGGAAAAGATAATCAGTCTGATAGATTTAATTTTTTTGAAAAGAAGTTTCTATTTGGTCCTTCATTACTCTATAAGCCACTTCCTTCTGTAAGCCTTGTGACTACACCGCTATTTGGTTATAAAATTGAAAATAAGGATGGGGTAGACGCAGGGGAAGGTGTTTATGCAATTTATTTTATAGTAGGTGTGGATATATAAGACCCAAAAAACAATGTTCAAAAAAATTTTTTTTGAATTTAAGATTTCAAATCCATATAATAATAATTAAAAATCTCAATGTCGGGGGAAAGATGTTTGAGGTAGAAAAAAATAGTAATTTCCACTCTATCTATCTATCTATCGTGTAGTTTATCAAGAAATCAAACAATTAATTTTTTCAGGGGATTATGCAAATTGATATTGTACCTGGCACTAATATTCTGTAATTGGCGATGAATATCGTTATTTATCCAA
>JBBISZ010000410.1:0-2246 GCA_037441045.1 Deltaproteobacteria bacterium
GAATGTATCATAAGTCATCTTTCTTATGCAGTGATTGTATGTGTCGGCAATATAAATAATACCGTTTGAATCAATTCCTATACCCATTGGATAATAAAAAGTAGAATTGTCTGCCTCTCCATTATCAGCCCCAATGTTACCGTTGCCAGCTATAGTAGTAACTGTAAATGTTTCCATATCAATGGACTTTATCCTGTTGTTGAGCGTATCCAGAACTATCAATCTCTTATTTGTAGTATCTATTGTCATAAAGGTTGGACCAGAGTATTCTGAAGCATCTTTATTACCTATTTTATCCCCTCTATAGCCAGAGCCAGAGTATATTTCAGAGTTATAGCTTCTTGTAACACTATCATATTTAAGATCAAAGATTACATTTGCAATATAATCACTTACAAATAATTCATCTGTCTCATAATTAAAAACCACACCAAAAGGCATTATAAAATATGTCTCAGAAAGCCCTTTACCCGTTTTATAAGGCGTCTTCATATTACCTGCAAGGATTACAGAGCAATTAGGGGCATCTTCATCTGTAAATCCATCACAGTTGTTGTCTTTTTTATCACAAATCTCTACCTGTGGCTGCCCTAACTGTGCATCACATACAACACCCTGTCCATCTGTACTACATACATACTTACCATATGCTTTACACTCTCCAAGCCCTTCTGAACAATCCTGTCCAAGCTCCACAAAATCCTCGTCTGTCTTGCCATCACAGTTGTTATCCTTATTATCGCAGATCTCCTTCTGAGGCTCTCCAGCAATTGCATCACAGACCACATCCCTTCCATCCGGTGAACATATATAGTGCCCTTTTCTCAGACACTCTCCGAGCCCTATCTCCCACCCCTCATTTAATTTGCTATAAATCTCATCAGTCTTTCCATCACAATTATTATCAAGCCCATCACAGATCTCATCACTCGGATATAATACAGGTGCACTGCATATAACTCCCTTACCATCTTCACTGCAGGTATATACTCCCGTACTTTTGCACTGCCCAACACCTGTTTCACAAACCTGACCTATCTCCTTGAAATCCTCGTCTGTCTTTCCATCACAGTTGTTGTCTTTACCATCACAGATCTCCTTTTCAGGCTTTTTTTCAACTGCATCGCATACAACCTCAAGTGTATCTTTTTTACAAATATACTTACCTTTTGATTTACACTCTCCTATTCCCACCTCGCAATCTGCCCCAATTCTATCATCGTTACATTCAGTCTGTTCAAATGTATCTTTCTGGCCCGCATCATCCGAACTGGACTCCCCCGAACAATTATTTAGTAAAAGGACAAAAGCAAATAGCATAAAAATGTAATTAAATTTATGCATAAAAGACCTCCCTGAAATATCTAAAATTGGTTCTAAAATTTTATCAGAACTACATATCGGTACCATCATCTCATCCTTATAGACTCTCAAATTAACTTATAGTTGTAAATTGGTCAAGTAATTTATATATTTAGAGGTATATAGCCCAATTCTTAACACATTATAAAAGAAAATTTAATTTAAGTTGCAAGTTATATCGTTTTTATTTAGTTAACTATTTCATAAATAGGAGGTTCAACTCATATCAATATCAATTGTTTTGAAATACTTTAGAATAGTTCTTTCAGTCTAATTAACCACTCATCTACAAATGCAAAGATATCAAAAATCTCATCATCACCCTTAGCTCTACGGACTATAATTTTTGAATCAGGTGTAATCTTTACAAGAGGAGAATACTTCTTGACAAAAGATGGAATCCGTTCAACTTTTATTCTGGAACTCGAATCAAATACAATAGATATTGTATCTCTGAACTGCTCTATACTTATTATTTTCATCTCTCGCGCAACAATCTTAAGTCTTGTAAGTCTTGCAAGGTTCTCCACCTCTTCAGGATAATCTGAAAACCTGTCAATCATCTCAAGCAGCAGATTGTCAACCGCTTCATTATCTCTTGCAATGGAAAACCTGTGATAAAAATTTAATCTCAGAGTAATATCATCAATATAACTATCAGGAATATAAACAGGCATATCAACCCTTATATTAGGTTCTATTACCTGCTCCACAGGAATACCTCTCAGTTCAGAGACAGCCTCACTCAGAAGTTCCTGATACAGATCAAATCCTATAGAATCTATAAACCCTACCTGTTTTTTCCCCAGCAACTCACCAGCCCCTCTCATCTCCAGATCCTCACTTGCAATATTAAATCCTGCTCCCAACCCCTGATGTCTATA
>JBBISZ010000411.1:0-2245 GCA_037441045.1 Deltaproteobacteria bacterium
GATATGGATAGCATGTAAAATCTATATCTAAATGTGTAAATGTACCTGGCACCTGATGATTGTATTGGATGCTTGTACTGTAAAAGTACCTGGCACTATTAGTTATTTAGTTTTTAACATAATATTATTAGGAGGTGAAAAGGAAAAGTAACTGGAATCATTTTAGTTCAACTTTTAATGAAAACGAAAAAGTAAAACAAAGAAGGTAAATGGCACCTGGGTATAGTAGATCAACTTTATTTAATTGATCTTTAATTGGATTGCAGTGTCAAATTTTATTTTTGCAGACGACACTGATTTTCTATCCCAGCACACATCTGTCCAGAATAAATTTTGCAAAGAATCCTTTGAATTTAATCTTTCATTTAGTCTTTAACTGATCAATAAACAATCTGATGGTATTATTGAGGATTAATCTATCTATATACAGGGATTTATAAACCTTTTGAGACCCTGCCCATTGTGCCTGGTATTGAGCAACTCACATCAAAGGGATTTTAATCTGGACATCATTTTGGGGGATAAAGAAGACATGAAATGGTAACCTGATTTTGAAACTGCAAAATATCTATAACTAACACATTGTTTTATAAGGATAAATTTTATGACTAAAAATTATTTTGGATAGCAGTGAAAAATAAATATTTTTAATAAAATGTATTTATCTATAAACTATTCTATAAAAATGATCTTTATTTTACAAAACTATCATGTTAAAAAACTATTGATTAGATTTGTAATTCAAAAAGGAGATTATATGAAGTATTCCAGAAGTATTTACAGAAACCTTTTTTTACAATGATAGGTTTTGGTATCCTGGTAGGCATTATATTTCCGCCTTTTGCAAGAATAATGCTAAATTCAGAAGAGGCTTTATCAATAAAATTTTTATTATTATGCATATTTGCAGGTATTATAGTAGGAGTTTGTAACTATAGTATTTTCAGCATTGTAATTTCAAAGCAGCTAAAAAAAATCGTAGAAGGGATGGAAGAGATTATCAAAAGGACTGCTGACACATCCATTAATATTTCAAAATGCGACACCTATCAAATTATTATCGATAGCAACGACCACATAGGCAAACTCACAAAATACTTTAATGACATGAGTATATCAGTATGTTATAGGATAAGAGAAGAGAGCTTTTTAAAAAATCTATCTTCAAGATTGTCTCATAGCACAGAGCTCAACGATATAGCAAACATACTTCTTGAAAATATACTTCAGTTATCTAATTCAACTATCGGAATATTATACGGATATAGAGATGATTCACTTATAAAACTTTCAGTAATTGGTATTGATACGACTGATAAGGTACCAATTACTCTTGATAAATCATACGGAATTATATCGTACACAATTGAAAAAAATGAATTAGTCAATATATCATTCGATGATGCAGGTTTGAAATGGATAGAATCATCATCTCCTCTTGGTTCAATTATACCAAAAAACCTTATCATTATTCCATTTTCAATAGAGAGCAGAATTGTAGCAATTGCTATAGTGGCAGGCTCAGGCACAACAATTCCCGAATTTAATATGAAACTAATTAACTCCATTAGAAAAGGAATGGCTGCATATTTGAGCAATGCAATTTTGCACGAGCGAATTAAAATGCTGTCTGATATAGATGATCTTACTCAATTACTAAATAGAAGATTTGGACTAAAAAGACTCAATGAAGAATTCTCAAGATCTCTACGCCACGGTATTCCACTAAGCCTTATTATGATTGATATAGACCATTTCAAAAATATAAACGACACATATGGACATGACGCAGGAGACGAAATTCTCAAATTTGTTTCAAGGCAGCTTGAAAAGGGATTACGTGCATCAGATGTTGTATGCAGATATGGAGGTGAGGAATTTGTAATAATAGCCGCAGGTGCAGGCATGATTGACGCAGGGAAGATTGCAGATAGAATAAGAAAACAAATTGAGAAATCAGTAATCAAATTTGGTGATAAAGAAATAAATATTAACATTAGTGCTGGAATATCTACCTGGCCCGTGTGCAAGACATCAACAGGGGCAGAACTTGTTTCATTTGCCGATCGTGCACTATATTATGCAAAAGAACATGGTAGAAATCAGATAGTAATCTTTGATGGAACTAATTTTAATAAATACACTGGCTAAAATTCAGAGTAATTTTATTATTAAACTGAACATGTATATTTTACCTTTCCCGATGAAAGTCATAGGTCCAGTTTATACGCTGCAACATTAACCA
>JBBISZ010000412.1:0-2239 GCA_037441045.1 Deltaproteobacteria bacterium
TTATGGACCTGCACTTTCAGGCAAGACCACAAATCTTCAGGCGATTCATCAGATGATCAGGCAGGAGGGGCGAGGTCGTCTGATGACTCTGGATACGAGAGATGATAGAACTTTATTTTTTGACCTTTTGCCCGTCTTCTTTAATACTGCATCTGGTATAAGGGTAAAATTAAAACTTTTTACTGTTCCGGGGCAGGTTATTCATAATTCTACACGAAAGCTCGTTCTCGCTGGAACTGATGCTGTTGCCTTTATTGCCGATTCACAAAATTCTTTAAGTGATGCAAACAATGAATCATGGAATAATCTGATGGAGAATATGCGCGCAAATGGTCTCAATCCTGATGAGATACCGATTGTTATACAATTCAATAAGAGGGACCTTCCAAATATAAAAAGCGATGCAGAGATTGATATGATAGCCAGAAAGGGTAGAGAGCCTGTCTTTAAGGCTGTTGCAATAAGAGGGTTTGGTGTGGTGGAGACACTATTCGGGCTTTTATCTCTTACCCATAAATATCTATGCGACAGACATAATTTTGAGACAAAATTCAAAATCTCCCAGACCGAGTTTCTGGAAAATATATATAAGCACATTGACCTGTCTCTTGTTGGTAAACTTGATATAAAACCAAAGGTATAATTATGGATTTTGATATTACCAATATCTCAGAAATTGGATTATCAAGACTCCTTGATAAGGAGATAGTAAGAGAACTATTTACTGCTCTGGGTGATCTTGTAAAAGTAGAGATTGCACTTCTGGACATAAATAAAAAGAAATACTCTGAAATAAGAATCGCCGATCAGAGATTGTGTTTAAAGATGAGGGACGATCCGGAGAGAGTATTATGTAATAAACTCAACAGGGTAATACTTAATAACCTCCCTAATATTGGAATGAAGAGGGTAGATTGTGAGGTGGGCTTTTCTTATCTTTTGTCTCCACTGGATTATGAGACAGAGATTGTAGGTTATATTGTTATGGGACCGTTTGTTAGCCCTGAAAATAAAGAGAAGATAATTCAGTTTTTCAAAGATGATAAAAATAATAATTCTGAATTTGATGAGATGTTTGTTTCTTATAAAATACTTTCAAATCAGGAAGCCTCTCATATCTTAAAAAATATCAAGAATATGCTCTCTGCGTTTCTTTTCAGTTCTTACAAGATGTATTTGACATCAAAAATGCATCTTGAAGCAGAGAAGGAGAATTATGCAGAGATTGAGATTCTCAATAACAGGCTCAATGAGATGTTGAATGAGGTTGAATCTGTATCAAGATACAAGACAGCATTTATCAAGACTATTACTCACGAACTTCGCACACCACTCACATCCATAATAGGCTATTCGGATATATTAAAGAAGGAATGTGGTGATAAGAACAATGAGGCTCTTCAATATATTGAAACCATCAATCAGAAAGGAATTGCCCTCTTAAAAATTATCAATGACATTCTTATATTGAGTTCTATTGAGTCAGGGACACTGACTGTCGTAAAAGAGAAGAGAGATCTTCTTCTTGATCTCAAAGAGGTTATAGATTCCTTTTACAAGGAGATTGAAAAGAAGGCATTGAGAATCAGTTTTACACCACGCATAAAGGAATCCATTTTTGAGTATGATCAGGAAAAGGTAAAAGGTGTCATTTCAAGAGTGCTTGAAAACTCAATAAAATTCTCTGAAGAAGGTGGTTCTATTGCTATTTTCGTTTATGAGAAAAATATTAATCCTGATATGACAACTGAGAGATTTGGCACCAGCCCCCGAAAGTATCTGGCTATCACTGTTGAAGATACGGGAGTTGGCATAGATCAGGATAAGATTCATATGGTCTTTGAACCGTTTTATCAGGCAGTTTCAAATATGGACACAAGGGAAAAGAGCGGGATGGGACTCGGATTGAAGATCGCAAAAGGATTTGCTGAGGTGATGGGTGGGAAACTTCAGATTGAAAGTCAGTTAGGTATAGGTACAAAGGTTACCTTATTGTTACCTTATGCATAGTCTGATAGAAGATAGACTTTTTCGGATTATAAAAATATTTATGGAGGATTGAGATATGGTTAAACAGGTTAGAGCTCCGAGAGGCAATAAATTGCATTGTAAGGGGTGGATACAGGAGGCTGCTTACAGGATGATAATGAATAATCTGGATCCTGAGGTGGCAGAAAGACCTGAAGAACTTGTCGTATATGGTGGTTATGGAAAGGCTGCCAGAAACTGGGAAGCCTTT
>JBBISZ010000413.1:0-1979 GCA_037441045.1 Deltaproteobacteria bacterium
GTAGATTGTGAGTTGACTTTGATGGATTAGGATGAGGGGGATATATTTACATCAGTGGAGATTGTTACCAATAATGGAGTAGTTGTAGATACAATAACCGATATAAAAAATGGCGAAAAAATCAATATGAAACTGGATTTTTCAGAGGGGCATAAATTTTATTATCTACGCATTAAGTTGAATGATGTTATAAAAATTTGGACCGCCCCTTTTTATTATGAGAAATCAGTCATTTTAGATGGTGGAATTGATACTGATTATGATGCATCATTTCCGATTGATGGCCAATCCTCTGATCTAAATTCTGAGAATAACTCGGATGACAGTGGTTGTAATTGCAGCGTTTTGAGATGATCTATGATGGACAGGGATCCAAAATTAGTAAAAGATCTTGAACAGATAAGGGCAGAGCTCGAACTGATAAGTGATATAAGTAAGACATTAACGAGCAGTGTTGATATTACCAATGTACTGAAGATTCTAATGGTGAAAGTGGGGCAATTTTTAAAGGTAAAAAATTGGTCGCTTTTGCTTCTGGATGAAAAGAGTCAGAAACTCAGGTTTGAGATCGCCGTGGGTGAGGCTTCGGAGAAACTTCTTGGGAAGGAATTACCGCTTGATGAGGGCGTAGCAGGGTGGGTTGCCCGAAGTGGCAGGGCAGAGTTGATATCGAATGTAAGAGAGGATAAGAGGTTCTGTTCCCGTTTTGATAATGAGGCAAACTTTCAGACCAGATCTATTGTCTGTGTCCCACTTATAAACAAGGGAAAGGTGCTGGGCGTAATAGAACTCGTAAATAAGATTGAGGAAGGCAGATTTTCTGAGTTTGATATGAGGCTTTTGAAGATGATTGCTGATTTTACAGCGATAGCCATTGATAATGCGATAAACTTCAAGAAGGTGAGTGAACTGGTAATAACCGATGATCATACCTCTCTATTTAATGTTAGATATATGTATGACTATCTTGAGCGAGAGGTGGATATCTGTATAAGATCCAATCGATCACTATCTCTACTCTTTTTTGATCTCGACCATTTTAAGAGGATAAATGATACTTATGGACATATGTGTGGGAGTGCGGTTCTGAAGGAGGTTGGACTCTTCTTGAAAGAGATTATAAGACCTAATGATATTGCAATTAGATATGGAGGAGATGAGTTTGTGGTTATAATGCCAGATACTGCAAAGCAGAAGGCATTTGAAATTGCAAGGCAGATGAGGGAGGCATTTCTGGATCATAGATTTTTATCAGATAGAGGACTTAATCTACAGGTAAAGGCAAGTTATGGGGTAGCCTCTATTCCAGAGGATGCGAGCAATAAAGAGGAACTTATAAGCCTTGCAGATGCGGCAATGTATAAGATTAAGGAATCTACTAGAGATGCTGTGGGTTTGGCATAATGTTTTACAGTTTACATAAATTAAAAAATAGTATTATATGGCACTTATCCATTCTGATGGATAATAGTGTTGCGTCCATTTAAAGGAGGAGAAGAAGAGATGTTTAACGGTGTAAAGATTTTTACAGCCACAAAGGCAAAGGAGAGAGAGGAGATGGGAGAGGCTATCACAAGATGGTTAAGGGAAAATCCCAAAATTGTGATAGTTGATAAGGTTGTTACTCAAAGCTCCGATAGTGAATTCCACTGTCTTACAATCACCTTCTTTTATAAGGAAGAATAATTCAACATATGCAGCAAAAGAAGGTTCTCGGAAAAGGACTGGATGCCCTGCTGGGTAGTAAGACGCAGGATAAGGTGACGAGGCGGGAGATTATATATAAGCCAGTAGAATTTATTAAGCCAAATACCAATCAGCCTCGAAAACGCTTTGATGAAGAGTCTATCTCTGAACTTGCGGAGTCCATAAAAGATAAAGGGGTATTACAGCCTATTCTGGTAAGACCGGTCGATAATCACTTTGAGATAGTCTTTGGGGAGAGGTTTGGCTGCGTGACTGACCTGGATGTCGGCCCC
>JBBISZ010000413.1:1989-2221 GCA_037441045.1 Deltaproteobacteria bacterium
GGGCTGCATTAAAGGCGGGCTTAAAGGAAGTTCCAGTAATGATATTGGATCTTTCAGATAGCGAGGCTCTGGAGACCGCTCTTATTGAGAATATTCATCGCAGGGATCTCAATCCAATTGAAGAGGCAGAGGCATACAGATATATTATGGAGAAGTTTGGGCTAACTCAGGAGGAGCTTGCCAGAAGAGTCAAAAAGAGCAGACCTGCGGTGGCAAATACCTTAAGACTTCT
>JBBISZ010000414.1:0-1002 GCA_037441045.1 Deltaproteobacteria bacterium
GACATAGGTGGGGAGGATTCAAAACTTATATTTTTTTCAAGGGGACAGCCGGATATAAGAATGAATGGCAACTGTGCGGGCGGGACGGGTGCATTTATAGATCAAATGAGTAAGATACTAAATATCTCCATTGAAGATATGGATAATTTTGCAAAGAAATATTCTAAGATATATCCTATCTCCTCCCGTTGTGGAGTCTTTGCAAAAACGGATGTGCAGAATATGATTAGCAGAAATTACAGGATAGAGGATATATGTGCCTCAATATTTCATGCAGTTGCTGTTCAGACTATAAATTCACTTGCTAGAGGATTTGATATTGAGAAAAAAATTCTGTTTTCAGGTGGACCTCTTACATTTATATCATCATTGAAGGACGCTTTTGTTCGTATTTTGAAGTTAGAGAATAAAGATATAATTACCCCACCTCACTCTGAGCTTATAGTGGCTATTGGTGCCGCTATAGTTGAATCAGAAAGACTCAAAATACGATTAAACAGACTTCTTGAGATTCTGGAATCGATTGATTTACACAATTATAATATTAACAGGAGATTGAGCCCATTATTTGAAAATGAAGATGAGATTGTAAAATACAGGGAAGGAATTAAGACTGTACCTGTAAGAACAACTGATTTAAGTGCTGTAAGTGATGGACTTTTTCTGGGTATAGATTCAGGTTCTACAACTACCAAGGTAGTCCTTATGGATAAGAATATGAGGATTGTTGCAGACTTTTATTCACTAAACAATGGTGACCCGGTCGGTGCCGTTTCTTCGGGGATAAACAGCGTAATTTCAAACATTAGAGAAAAGACTGGTATAGAACCTTTGGTGCTTAATGCCGCTGCAACCGGTTACGGTGAAGAGCTTATAAAAGCAGCATTTGGGATAAAGTGTGGAATAGTTGAGACTATGGCTCATTTCAGAGCAGCAAGACATTTGCTTCCAGATGTGAGTTTTGTACATGATATCGGCGGGCAGGATATGAAGGCAATGTTT
>JBBISZ010000414.1:1053-1266 GCA_037441045.1 Deltaproteobacteria bacterium
ATGACTTTTGCCGGATCTCTTGGGGTAAACATATCGGAATTTACTAATCTCGCAATTTCATCCAGAGCCCCATGCGACCTGGGGACAAGATGTACTGTCTTTATGGGATCAAGAATCAAGCAGGCTCTGAGAGAGGGGGCAGAGTTATCAGATATTGCGGCAGGTCTCAGTTATTCTGTAATAAAAAATTGTCTTTATAAGATGTTGAGAATC
>JBBISZ010000414.1:1310-2219 GCA_037441045.1 Deltaproteobacteria bacterium
GGGAGGGACATTTAAAAACCTCTCAATACTGAAAGCCTTTGAGAAGGAGACAAAAAGAAGGGTAGTTATAAGTGATGCGCCGGAACTTATGGGTGCATTTGGTGCAGCAATTTATGCCTCTGAGGTTTATAAGGATGATGTTGAATCAGTGAAAATCTCCATGCATTTAAGCAATAAAGTTGCTTTTAGGACTGATAATATCAGATGTTCTGCCTGTGAAAACAGGTGTGAGATTACAAGATATATTTTTCAGAACAGCAACAGATATTACAATGGGAACAAGTGCGAGAGAATCTATTCCAATAGAGCGGTATCTGATTCAAAAGGATTTAATTTTGTTGAATATAAAAATAGACTTCTGTTTGGGGAAGAATTGCCCCCCAGAGATGGAATTTTGAAAATAGGTATACCTCGAATTCTGGGTATGTATGAGAACTTTGTGTTTTTTAAAGAACTTTTTTTGAATTGTGGCTTTAATGTGATACTGTCGGATACATCTACAAATGAGATCTATTCAAAAGGGCTTGGAACTGTAATGTCTGATAATATCTGTTTTCCTGCTAAACTTGCACACGGACATATTGTAAATCTGATAGAAAAAGGTGTGGACAGGATCTTCTATCCTATAGTGATTTATGAGAGAAAAAATATTACTGATTCGATAAATACATACAATTGTCCCATTGTCGCATCATATGCTGATGTGTTAAGAAGCTCAATAGATCCAGAGAGCAGATATCAGATCCCTCTGGATTCACCCCCTATCAATTTTAAAGATGAGAGGATGTTGAGATCCTCATGCTTCGAGTATTTAAAAAGCCTGGGAGTGGATTTTAGGACCTTCTGCAATGCATTTGAACTTGCTGAATTTGCATATTTAGAATATCGCAACAATATAATTAGCAAAGC
>JBBISZ010000415.1:0-2217 GCA_037441045.1 Deltaproteobacteria bacterium
CGCAAAACCAGACAGGTTCATTCTTTTTGCACATGGTACAGGATTTTCGATTTTCACAGTTTTTGCAGAGTCCTGAATATCCTTCATCATTTACTTGCTCATAAGACATATACTTAAATGCCTCGGGTTTAGGATTGCATCCTGTGGTAAATTCCTCACAAAAATAGACCACATCTACGCAATCTCTTGTAAAGGTGCAGTCATCTTTTCTTATGCACGTCTCACACAATCCTTTATCTTTCCTGTTGCTCATCGTTTACCTCCTTAAAAAGGTTAAAGGTTCAGATGCTTGCGCCCTCCAGATGGAGGTATGTAGATGTGATCAAAATTCATACCAGATATTAACTGCACTATTTGTTATTCTAACTAATTGAAATTATTGTATAAAAAATTATTTCACTGGCTCTTTAAGGTGGGGAATAATTCCTCAGCGGGGAGATATTCTACAGTACTACTAAGATTATATCTTTTTAATTTTTCCCTGAGAGTCTTTCTGTCTATATTTAGAATCTCTGCTGCCTTTGTCTTATTTTCTTTTACATATAATAATACATTTTGGATGTGCTCCTTTTCTACCTCTTAAGGCGTGCGGTTTGGGCTTGCCTTATTTTCTATAGAAAACCTCATAATTTTGGGTAGATCGGGAATACCAATAATGTTGGAATCTGCCATAACAACAGGTCGTTGAATAATGTTCTGAAGCTCCCTTACATTTCCAGGCCAAAAGTAGTTTTTAAATACTTTTAAGACCTCCTCATCAATTTCAATAAATGGTTTATTATATTCCTTTTTATACTGGTTAAGAAAATGGGTTGTGAGGAGTATTATGTCATCTCCTCTTTCTCTGAGTGGTGGTATGTCTATAGGGATAACATTAAGCCTGAAAAATAGATCCTCTCTGAATTTTCCCTGATTAATTAGGGTTAAAATGTCTCTGTTTGTCGCAGCGATTACTCTTACATCGACTTTAATACTTTTGCTCGAGCCCACCATGAATATCTCTTTTTCCTGTAGTACTCTCAATAGTTTTGCCTGAAAAGATAGGGAAGTCTCGGTTATTTCATCCAGAAATATCGTACTCTTTTCGGCGGTTTGAAAAAATCCTGCTCTTGTCTCTGTGGCGCCAGTGAATGATTCTTTGAGATATCCAAATAGTTGACTTTCCAGAAGACTCTCTGCAATTCCAGCACAATTTATTGCTACAAACGGCGCAGCTGCTCTCTGGCTACTATAATGTATTGCCTTCGCAACGAGCTCTTTACCTGTTCCGCTCTCCCCCGATATAAAGACCGGGGCATTTGTCTGTCCTGCCTTTTTTATAGATGAGATAACTTTTTTTATTCCTGTTGATTTGCCTGCTATCCCAAACTCCAAAGTCTCATCTAAGACTTTTTCTTCCTGTGATATTGTCTGTCTAATTCTGAGTTTTTCAATGGCTTTATTTATAGAGGATAGGAGTTCTTCATCGGTGAAAGGTTTTGAGAGATATTCCTCTGCGCCATTTTTGATTGCGGTGACGGCCGTCTCAACCGAGGCATAACCTGTAATTGTAATTGTAATAATGTTTTTGTAATTCTCTGATATGTATCTTATGATATCGAGTCCTGAAATGCCGGGCATTTTGATATCTGTTATTACAATCTGGATTTTTTTGACTTTAATATTTCAATAGCAGTCTCTCCATTACTGGCACAATATACATGGTATCCATGTGGTTTTAGAATTCTCTCAATAAGTTCGAGTGTTTCAATAGAATCATCAATAATCAGAAGGTTATACTCTTTTCCATTCATAAGTATTTACCTCTTAGTATCATTTTATAGGGAGTTTTATAATAGATGTTGAGCCTTTTCCCTCTTTGCTCTCTACCTCTATCTTCCCTCCATGCGCCTCCACAATCCCCAGGGCTACCGATAGACCCAACCCTGTTCCCTTCCCTGGATCCTTTGTAGTAAAAAAAGGAATAAATATCTGTTTCTTTACATCCTCTGTCATACCTGTTCCCGTATCTTTGATAGAGATAGAAATAAATTCATTTTCCAGATATGTCTTTATTTCTATTGTCTCACCATCTTACATCGCCTGCATTGCATTTACTATAATATTCATAAATACCTGAGTAATCTGAGAGGCATCTGCTTTGATATCAGGAATCTTTTGGCATCACTGCTGTCCAAAATAATAATAAGTCATAAAATTTATCCTTATAAAACAATG
>JBBISZ010000416.1:0-2190 GCA_037441045.1 Deltaproteobacteria bacterium
GAATAAAGATTTTTAACTATGTCTGAAGAGGTAAAATAAGATAGAGAGCAAAAAGTGATAGATTGTTTTGATTATTCTCCAGAAAAGTTGATATAAATAAGGTAGACATCGATATATACTCTGGATAAATGTACTTTATTCTGTCTGTCCAGACATTTTTAAGAGCCTGAATTTGCATAATTCGCGCATCTGTTATGATTATTTTTTTATTCAGAATAAAGTATTCAAAAAATAAAAATTTTGTGGAATGTAGCATAATAGGGATGCCTGGCGAGACTTTATTAAAAAATACTGGTATAGAATTTCTTTACATAAAAATCGCAGTGACTATCTAAAACTGGTTCAATTATAATACCAGTCTTATTGTGGGATTCTCTCTATTGTATTTATCAGTGTGCTTCCGTTTATTCCACCTATTGCATACATAAATGGTGGAAGTCTTATAATGCTGAAATATCCTCTTGCAAAGCCAAGCTGTGCCCCTGTATTCTCCTTCTTCCCGATTGAACCATCTTGAGGATCTGCAGGGAATCTCTCAACAGTGCTACTGGCATTATATATATTTCCTGATTCAGACTGTATACCTGCAAATACAAATAAAAATCCCGCATAGAGTTGAGCCTCAACACCTAAAACAGGCTTTGTAATCTCCTCTGTTGCAATGTTCCATGCCACAAGATTACCATTTTCATCTACCTGAGAGTACTCAATGGATTTAATGCCTGAATTATTAGGAGACGTGTACGAATTATCTCCACCTACGATATAAATAAATATTGGTTCGTTCTGCAGTCTCTGCTTTATTACAGTCAGTTTTGCCTGATTGCTTACAACTCCACCAGCCTCAGCGGTTATATAAGTCACGCCGAGACCGATACCTGTTGCAGTATCACCATTCATCTGGGCAATTGTTGTATCGCTTGATTTAAATACATAATCATTTCTCTCAACAACATTTCCACAGCTGTCAAATCCGGTTGCAATATATTTTTGCGTCTCCATTATCTCAATGGTAGCATCCTGAGGAGCCAGAACAATCTTTGCAAATTTACACTCCTGATTTGATGAGACATTCAAAACAGCCTTGTTTGAAAGCACACCGCAGGCAGATGCGTATATCAGAGTTGTTCCGACAGAGACACCTATAGCCTTGCCCGAATTGTCAATAGTTGCAATTTTTGTGTCTGTTGATATGAATCCATATCCGCCGCTATAAGAAAGCTGGTTTCCTGCCGCATCATAGGATTTTACTGTATACTGCAAACTCTGTCCCACAAGAATTCCTGCAATTGCTGGTTCAATCTCAATACGGTTTATCTCACATGGTGTTCCACCTGTTACCTCCAGAATGGCTACATTACTGACTACACCCTGATATGAAGCAGTGATTCCTGCCTTTCCAGATGCCAGAGCGGTTGCAAGACCATCATTATTGATTGTCACAACTGCCGGATTGTCTGAACGCCAGTCAAATGTAGTTATATTCAGTTTATTACCATCCTTATCATAAGCCTCAGCCGTATACTGCTGCTGCTCTCCTACCTGTTTCTTTGCATATTCCGGTTTTACTACTATGGAAAAGACATCTACTACCGGTTCTTTTTGAACTATCAGGACTGCCTTATTACTTGTAACATTCTGATATGTTGCAGTAATATATGTTGTCCCCTCTTTTATGGCAGCAGCTAAACCATTTGCATTAATGGTTGCTACCTGAGGATCCGAGGAACTCCACGAAATAGATGGATCTCTGATTACGCAGCCTGTAATATCTTTTGCCATGGCTTTATACTCTACTTTTGCTCCAATACTTACAACGCTATATACAGGGGCAATTTCAATAAATGCAATGGAAATATTTGCATCATCACAATAAGGTGTAATTGGCGGCTCATCATCCTCTCCGCCAGGGAAGTCGTTTTCATCGGAGATAAAGTTACTGGCTATTCCAGAGTATGCCCTGTTGATATTTGTGGACTTATCATATTCAAATTTGTCAAAGTCGTTGATATCTTTATTGAATACACCTCTCTCAACAGAGTTCAGATAATTCTTATCTTTGTCTCTGCCACCTATTACAAATACGAGATCCTCATCTTTTGTGCTCTTTATATATGCTGCTCTCAAACCCTCTCTTGCGGTCAGTAAGTGTGTTTTTGCAACCTTGAAATATCTTATACTTCCTCTCTC
>JBBISZ010000417.1:0-2150 GCA_037441045.1 Deltaproteobacteria bacterium
AACAATATATTTAACCAAAAAATCATAGAGAGGAGGAAACACTATGGCAAAAGCCGAAAAAGAAATTATGAATGAAAAGAAGGGAGCATTAAAAAAGTCAGTCTATGAATCTGTTAAAATGCAATTTAACAAAGCTGCGGATCTAATGAACTTTGATCCCAATATTAGAAAAATACTCTCAACTACTCAGAATGAAATAGTAGTTCATTTCCCGGTCAAAATGGATAATGGAAATGTAGAAATTTTTACAGGTTATAGAGTTTAACACAACAATGTACTCGGCCCATACAAAGGTGGACTCAGATTCCACCCCAATGTTGATATTGACGAGGTACGCGCACTTGCTACATGGATGACATGGAAATCAGCTATTTAAGATATCCCGTTTGGTGGTGCAAAGGGCGGAATACAGATGGATCCTTCAAAATACTCAATGTCAGAGCTCGAAAGGATCTCCAGAAGGTTTGCTTTTGCACTTGGCAACAATATTGGTCCCGAATACGATATTCCAGCCCCAGATGTTAATACAACTGCACAGATAATGGCGTGGATTCTTGACACATATCTATCAATGGTATCAGCCAATGAGAGACAGAGATGTATACATGTTGTTACAGGTAAACCTATAGAATCAGGCGGATCTGTTGGAAGAGAAAAAGCCACAGGACAGGGTGTTGTATATTGTATAGAAGAATGGGCAAAGGCTAAGAATTTTGACCTTTCAAAGGCTACTTATATTGTTCAGGGATTTGGCAATGTTGGTAGCTGGGCGGCAAGGCTATTAAAACCCAAAGGTTCAAAATTAATTGTAGTTCATGATGTAACCGGCGCCATAATTAATGAAGAAGGGATAGACCCTGAAGAATTATCAGAATATGTAAAGAAAAACAGAGGCAT
Organism: Deltaproteobacteria bacterium; assembly: GCA_037441045.1. Classification (GTDB taxonomy): domain Bacteria; phylum Myxococcota; class SpSt-1050; order SpSt-1050; family SpSt-1050; genus SpSt-1050. The sequence goes on from JBBISZ010000417.1 coordinate 898, forward strand.
AAAAGGATTTCCAAAGGCAAAACCGATCGATTTAAATACCTTTTTTAGAGTCAAAGCAGATATCTTTATACCGGCAGCACTTGAAAATCAGATAACGGATGAGACTGCAAAAATAATTGAGGTAAAACTTGTTGCAGAAGGTGCAAATGGTCCTACAACCCCTGAGGGAGATCTAATACTCTCAAGAAGGGGTATAGATGTAATTCCAGACATTCTATGTAATAGCGGAGGTGTTATAGTAAGCTACTTTGAATGGCTTCAGAATAAGAGATCGGAATACTGGGAACTTGAAGAGGTAGATTGTAAATTGCGAAAGAAGATCGTTCCGGCATACAATTTTTAAAAATAATTTAATCAAAGTAAAAAGTAACCCTGCCATTAAATTGAAAATTATATTGTCATAAAAAGGGGATTATGCTAATCGTCCTTTAATATGTTTATGAATTTGATGTTATTGAGTATGATTGCAGGTCAGATTCCTATTCCAGATAGCGGATGGACTATTATTAAAAAAGGTGTTGAGATTCAGAAAATTGATCTTTCAAAGTACTCCGAATATAAGGGAGATCTTTATATTGTAAGAATTAACCCGAGTAACGTAAAACCCAAAATATATTCCGCAGATAAATTCAAAGAGAAACCAATGAGCGCTGCAGACTGGTGTAAAAAATACAAATTAAATATCGCAATAAACCTCGGTATGTATCACAAAGACTTTAAAACACATGTAGGTTATATGAAAAATGGAGATTATATAAATAATTCAAAATGGAACAATTACAAATCCGCATTACTGCTTGCTCCTACAGATAAGAATCTTCCTTATTTTTATATTGCAGATCTCGACAATGATTCTGATAAAAAATTAACTGAGAAATATAAAAGTATTGTTCAAAATTTAAGGCTTATCAAAGGTAACGGAATAAATGTCTGGCAGAAAAAAGATGAAAAATGGCCACTTGCGGCTGTTGCACAGGATAAATCACAGAATATGCTCATATTATTTACCGATACTCCAGTTACAGTATATGATTTTATTCAGATTGTGCTTAACTTAAATCTTTCAATTACAAAGGCTTTATATCTGGATGGAGGACCTCCAGCAAGTCTTTCAATCCACTATAATGATATCAACCTTGACCTGACTGGAAATTCCCTGTCCAATCAGCAGGAACCAATACCAAATATCATAGGAATCATGTTTGGCCCAAAATAGCCTCTCTTATTCTCAACAATTCGTCTTTATAATTTTG
>JBBISZ010000418.1:0-2121 GCA_037441045.1 Deltaproteobacteria bacterium
TAGCTAATCCTACAAGAGTTGAAACTACTTCTGCCATAGAAAAACCTCCTTAAAAAATTAAATTTTAAAAAAATTACTATTCATTCTTTTTTTATTTCATCCTCTCCCATTCACTATTAAGTTTCACAAATTTCTTTACCCAGTCTTCTATCTCTTTTGCCTCAGTTTCTGAAAGTCCCAGAACTTCAGCGAGTCTTCTCAAGGTCTTTCTCTCAGATGGAACTATCTTCTTATCCTCAAATGCTATAAAAAATATCTGTCTGTATATCCACATTCTGGTCTTTCTGTCCTTTATTCCCTTTGCAACCTCAATAATATCTTTTTTTGCCACTTCTTTTAATTTGCTTAATATGCTCTTATCAATCAATCCTGCTTTTGCAAAATTTTCTATAATTTTACGCGCCTCCTTTGCCTCTTTTGAAAAGGCATAAAAAAACGAAATGACACCCCTAAAATCCAGACCTTCCGAATTAAACAAATTCAAAAAATTCATAAAATACCTCCCTATTTACAATGAATAATCCTTATTCACCTATTACCTATTTTCTATATATCTCCACTTGACAGGAGATAGTTTACTACAAAAACAAATTTATGTCAAATTGAAGCTTCATTTTGCCTCTGCCCAGTTTTTGCCCACTGCAATGTCTGCAACCATTGGAACATCAAGTTTGATTACATTCTCCATCTCTTTCTTAATCAACTCCATTGCATCTTTTATCTGTTTTTCTGGCACCTCAAATACAAGTTCATCATGCACCTGCAATATCATCTTTATGTCACTTCTGGATATTTTTTTGTGTATATTTATCATCGCGAGTTTTATTATATCTGCAGCGCTCCCCTGAATGGGTGTGTTTACAGCCATCCTCTCCTCTGCCTGCCTTATAGATGGTGCTTTGGAATTTATGTTTTTTAGATATCTCTTTCTTCCGAGTATGGTCTTTACATATTGCTCCCTTCTGGCTTCTTCAATAATTTTATTAATAAACACCTTTACACCTGATATGCGTTCAAAGTATTTGTCTATATATTCCTGAGCCTGCGTACGATTAATCTTTAATGTCTTTGCAAGTCTGAATGCGCCCATCCCATAAATAATTCCAAAATTTATAGTCTTTGCAAGCCTTCTCATTTCAGATGTGATCTCATCCGGCTTTTTATCAAAAATTTCACATGCAGTTCGGGTATGAATATCCTCGCCATTTTTGAATGCATTAATAAGAGTTTGATCCTTGCTCATGTGTGCAAACACCCTCAATTCTATCTGAGAATAGTCTGCTGATAATAATAGATATCCATCCTTTGCCTCAAAAGCCTCTCTTACTTTCTTACCAATCTCCGTTCTTATAGGTATATTTTGTAGATTTGGATCTGACGAAGATAGCCTGCCCGTTGCAGTGATTGTCTGATTGAAACTTGTATGAATTCTACCTGTCTTTCTAAAGATCAGATCTTTTAACGCATCTGCATAAGTATTCTTTATCTTGTTGAGCCCTCTATATTCAATTATGTGTCTTACAATCTCATGGCTATCTGCAATCTCTTCAAGCACCTGTGAATCTGTAGAACTTCCGGTCTTCGTCTGTTTGACATTGGGGAGTTTTAATTTTTCAAAGAGGATGCCTGCAAGTGTCTTTGTAGAATTAATATTAAATTTTTCGCCTGCAAGATCATAAATAATCTTTTCCTCCTCCTCAATCCTTCTACTGAGAAATTGTGAGAGATCCTGAAGTTTTTCAGGATTCACATACACACCTGTATACTCCATTTCGGCAAGTATATTAAGAAGAGGCATCTCAACATCTTTATAAAGGCTATATAATCCATCTGATTTCAATTTTTCTCTCAATATCTTTGAGAGTCTGAATGTTATATCTGCGTCCTCTCCACTATAAAGTGTGGCAGTCTGCACATCAACATCTGCAAAATTTGCCCCTCTTCTACCCTTTGTACCTGTAACCTCCTGATATGTAAACATCTGATAATCCAGAAACTTCTTTGCTATTGTCTTAAGGGAATGGGATTCTGCCTCAGGATCTATAAGATATGCCGCAATCATTGTATCATCCGAAGCCTTGAGGTCTGAATACCCATTTGACCTGAATACCAGAAGATCAT
>JBBISZ010000419.1:0-2101 GCA_037441045.1 Deltaproteobacteria bacterium
TAGCGATGTCTACTATTTATGTCAACCTTCTATCAACTTTTTGGGAGAAGAACCAATTTTTTATTATCATACTTTGTAAAGAATTGTATTCTTGAATATACATCTGAATGTTCTAAGTAAGAAAAATTTGTAAAAGAGAGATTTGAAAGTTCTTCATTGGAGGCTATATATGTCTGTTCATTATGGAAAATTCTTCCATCTTTTCTATATACGAGATTGGGGACAACCGAAAGAGAGTATCTTTTTTCAACAACCTCCTTTACCAATTTCAAGATAGGGATCTCGCCTTCGCCCTTTACAATTGCATCTATAAAATCAAATCTTTCGATTATCTCATCACAAAAATATGAGGCTGTGATTCCACCCAGTACAATAAAGGCATCGGGATCTGTTTTTCTGATTATTCTGGCAGTTTCAATAACATCATATATCTGATAATGCCATTGAAGTGAAAGCCCGTATACTTTGCCCTTAATTGTCTTAAAAAATTCTTCAAATTTAATACCGGGATTTATTAATTTTTCTACCCCCAAATGAAAGATTCTTACATTATATCCATTTTTTGTCAGAATGTCTGCCATTGAAAACAGGCCAGCGGCAATTATATTTACAAATCCAACTCTATTTAGCGGATGAAAATAGTGATTGAATTTAGGTGTATGAATAAAGACACAATCAAAGAAGTTCTTCATATTCATTTAATAAGGGACATTCCTAGATATTGAAAGTCTCAGGACATTTATGGCATTTCTTAATAGAGAATAATAATTTGGAACATCTCTGATATTCATATAAATTCTTGTGGGGTTGAGATAAAATTTTCTCATCGCGATCTTTTTTAACTGGACAAGGCGATCTGATGGAATCTCTGATAAAGGAAGTGGTTTGCTATAGAATGTATCCCTCTCCGTCATCCTTTCAAGCAGTATTTCAAGTGAATACCTCTTAAGAGCTTCCTCAAAGAATTTGGTACCCGGAAAAGGGGAGAGAAATGAAACGGTTGCAGTGTGTAATGGGAGTTCGGCCATTAGTTTGATTGTCCTGAAGATGTCGTCTTCGTTCTCTGTTGGAAAACCAAAGATAAAGAATCCTCCAAGCAGTTGAGTGACCTCTTTGATCTTATAAGCATTATCAATCACTTTATTTATATAAAATCTTTTTCCCATTAGATCAATAATTCGCTGAACACCACTCTCAAAGGCAATATTAATTCTAAAAAAGCCAATCTCCTTCATTATACTGAGCAGTTCTTCCGAAAAAAGATCGCCTCTAACGCCTGAAGGAATAGCAAATATTGAATTATCAGACTTCAAGCTCAACAGATTGCTAAATAGTTCAATTGTTCTCTTCTGATTCGCATTTATTGTATCATCCAGAAAGTCGATCTCCAGAACGCCAAAGTGTTTTTTAACATAATTTATCTCTTCAACTGTTCGTTCGACACTGAAGTATCTGATCTGTTTGCCAAAAATATTGTGACAGAATTTACAACCAAACGGACATCCCCTTGAATACATAAGAGAATATACCCTATCCGTATATGTCACAAGATTAAACGACCTTCCAAAATAGCCAAAATAGTCTTTTGGATCAAGAAGAGAAAAATCAGGCATAGGCAGATTATCAAGGTTCTGAATATAATCTACTGGTTCGTTTTCAATAATCTCTTCACCCTTACGATAGATAACTCCTTTTACATTAGAAGGTTCAGCCCCATTTTTTATATGTTCTAGTAATTCAACTATAGTATTTTCTCCCTCTCCTATAACGCCGTAGTCAATATATTGATTTCTTTCAAATTCAAACCTTTTAAAAGATGAGATATGTGGACCGCCCAGAATTATCTTTTTGTCCCTGAATGTATCTTTTATTGTTCTACAGAGATTTCTCATGAAATTGGCTTCAGAGGTCATGCATGTAATACCCACAACATCAGGATTTATCTCTCTTATATAGTCCATCAATTTGCTATTTTTGATTTTTTTAAGGTGTGCATCTATTACTGTCACTTTGTATCCACATTTCTTAAGAACAGAGCCAATATATAAAAGACCCATTGGTAGTGGGGCTATCGGGGTATCTGTGAATGGTTTTATAAGTA
>JBBISZ010000420.1:0-2067 GCA_037441045.1 Deltaproteobacteria bacterium
GCTTATCTGTGCTGGTCCTTCAAATGGTCAGGCATACTGTTATGAGGCATGTGATCATTTCGTAGATGCATTTTGTCAGGATAATTCTATTTGTGTAGAACTGGATGAGGATACAAGTATCTGTGATTTTGGAGGGAATGTCCCGGTGGGTGGAGATTGTACAAATGCAGATTGTCAGAAGGGTTTAATATGCCTTGGAAATAGTGTAAGTGGGTATAAATGTTATTATGCCTGTGATAGGTATGATAATGATCCAAAATGTCCTCCTCAAAAGACCTGCACATCTATTAGCGGAGAGGATCAACTTGGTTATTGTAAATAATATTTTTATGGAGGCTTAATATGAATAAATTGTTTTTATTTGTGTTATTTGGTCTTTTCCTCTTTATTGCTGCCTGTGATCTGGCTGTAACTACTGAGATGGAATTGACAGATGTGGAGTATGAGGATGTATTATTGCAGGATAATGAGGTTATCAAAGATACAACAACCATAGATATTCTGGCCAATGATATAATCAATGCGGATATTGAACCAACTGATGCAAATATACTGACCTGTGAAACAGACAGGGACTGCAATTCAGAAAAGCCTTACTGTAAAGAAAATAAATACTGTGTTGTATGTTTGACAAATGAACACTGCAACAATAATGAGATTTGTAATGAATTTAACGAATGCCAGGCTGTAGAAAAGACATGCACAAAACCCTCGGATTGTGATCTTGGATTTGTTTGCAAGGATAATAAATGCGTTGAGGGTTGTAATACTGATAAGGATTGTCCGCCTGTAACAAAGCCCAACAATAAATTTTGCAATATTAATTCTGAGAATCCGCTCTGCGTGGAATGCCTGAAAAATGAAGACTGTGTAGATGCAGGGCTTGGTACAAAATGTGATGAATCGAATATATGTATAACTATTACTTGTGATCCTCCCTGTAATAGTTGGGAGCATTGCACAAACGAAGGTAAGTGTGAATTGAATGATGGAGCCTGCAATGGCGATAAAGACTGCCAGTTGATCGATCCGACTACTGTATGTGATTTAAATAAGCATGTTTGTGTATTTAAGCCAGAGTGCACAATAAATGATGATTGTGCTGCCCTCTGTCCAGATTGCGGTGGTGTCTGTAAGGCTCAGAGATGTGAGTGTATAATCAATTGTCCCAAGAAACAGGTTTGTGAAGTGTGTACTGATGATAATGAATGTGAGTCCGGGGTTGTATGTAAAGGGGTACTCGGGACCAAATACTGTCAGCCTCAGAATTGTCAGAATAACAGTGATTGTGGTGGTAAATATTGTGTTTTTGGTAGCTGCGCCTGTGGGATTTAAGCGGTCAATATACTTCTTATCTCATCTGATAAAATTTTAGATGTTGTATAATCTGCAAATAATGTTTTAATATTTTCTAAATTTTCTTTTATCATTGTCAGTCTTTCTTTATCGTTTAATAACCCAGTGACAGTCCGGGCTATATCATGGGCTTTAAGAAAAGGGCTTACCAATTCGGGAATTATAGCTTTGTTCAGAATTATATTGGGCATAACTGTATGACCATTCTTAATTAATCTTTTGCCAATAGAATATGTAAGTATATCAGGTTTATAAACACCAAGAAATGGAACAGAGAGGAAAGTAGCCTCCATTGTGGTGGAGCCTGAACTGATAATAGAAAAATCTGAAATGCTCAAAAGATCTATTGCTCTCATTTTAGAAAATTTAATGTTTTCATAAGTGTTTTTACTTATCTGGTTGATGTCTGATATTATAAATTGATACTGTTTGAGGGTAGTGGACAGAATAATTGCCGTCTCTTCAAACAGTCTGAAGTGTCTTTTTAATACATTTGGTCGCGTCCCTGGAAATAGAGAGATGACCCTTTTTCCTTGATTTATATTTAACTTATAAAAAATATCTGTTCTTTCGGCAGTTTTTTGAGATGCCTCCACTCCCGGATGGCCTACGAATGTCGATCTGATCCCCTCATTTCTCAAAAAATCTCTCTCAAAAGGGAATATCACAAATATTTTTTTAAAATACTTCTTCAAAAAAGAAATTCTGTAT
>JBBISZ010000421.1:0-2023 GCA_037441045.1 Deltaproteobacteria bacterium
CAAATCTATCAATTTTGTTTAGAAATGATATCGTCGGAAATCGGTATTTATCTGCCTGTTTCCAGACTGTTTCAGATTGAGGCTCTACACCACCTACACCACAGAATACAGCAATTGCACCATCCAGAACTCTAAGAGACCTTTCTACCTCCATTGTAAAATCAACATGTCCCGGGGTGTCGATAATATTAATTTGATGTGCCTTCCACATACAGGTAGTTGCTGCCGAGGTGATTGTAATACCTCTCTCCTGCTCCTGAACCATCCAGTCCATCTGAGTTGTCCCTTCATCCACCTCGCCTATACGATAGGAGACCCCTGTATAATATAGGATTCTCTCAGTAGTCGTAGTCTTCCCGGCATCAATATGTGCCATTATTCCGATATTCCTGACTTTCTGTAGAGAATCACACTGATACATTTTTTAACTTACCATCTGAAATGGGCAAAAGCCTTGTTTGCCTCCGCCATTTTGTGAGTATCGTCTCTCTTCTTAATAGTGTTACCTTTATTGTTGTACGCATCAAGAAGCTCGCCAGCCAGTTTCTCTGTCATAGTCTTTTCGCTTCGAGCCCTCGCAAAAGTAATTACCCAGGTAAAAGCGAGTGCTACCCTTCTATCAGGTGGTATTTCAGTGGGAATCTGATATGTAGCTCCACCAACTCTTCTTGATTTTACCTCTACCAGAGGCTTTGCGTTTTCAATTGCCTTCTTAAAGACCTTTACCGGATCATCATTTACTTTTTTATGCAAAATCTCAAACGCGCCGTAGCATATTCTCTCGGCGATTGACTTTTTACCATTTTTCATTATCTTGTTGATAAACTTTGCAACCAACAGGTCATTGTACTTCGGATCCGGCAGGATCTCTCTCTTTACTGCTCTTGCTTTTCTCGGCATTGCTAATTACCTCACTTTATTACTTTGGTACCTTTGCACCATATTTGGATCTACCCTGCTTACGATTCTGGACTCCCTGTGAATCGAGCGTACCTCTTATAATATGGTATCTAACTCCCGGGAGGTCTTTTACTCTGCCACCTCTTATTAAAACGACCGAGTGTTCCTGAAGATTGTGTCCCACGCCCGGGATGTATGCAGTAACCTCAAATCCATTGGACAATCTCACCCTGGCAATTTTTCTGATAGCTGAGTTCGGCTTCTTGGGTGTAGCAGTAGTTACTCTCACGCATACTCCTCTCAACTGAGGTCTTCCCTGCAGTACCGGCGAAGAAGACTTGTACTTTGGGGGTCTTCTACCTTTCCTGACGAGTTGATTGATTGTAGGCATCAAATACTCCTTTGTTTTATACTCACAATTACACCTCTTCTCAAAAGAGAGAAGGGGATTATAATGATACTTTCGGATTTGTCAAGTATAAACAATGGTTTTCTAATGCCCTGCAGATTATCCTTGCAGATTATGATAAAAACAGGGATATGTTTGTATTAAAAATTAAATTAGTATTGTTGTCGGGCTATTCTAAAACAGTAGAAATACTATTTACTGCGCATAATAGGTTTACTAAGTATTTTATAAAGAGATTTTCAGTTATTAACAAGTACATTTATCAATCAGGACAACTCTTAATATTTAATTCTGAATAATTATGATTAAAGAGTAAAAAAACAAGATTCAAAAAAATTTCCTTGCAATTCATTCTTAATTTATTCTTATTAAAAATGAGGTTTTTATAAGAAGGCTTACTTTTTTATTGCAATTTTTATCTTTTCTTTATCTTCACTCTCAGCAGATGAGAGAAACTATTTTGATACTAAAAACAGGATATGGGGAGTGAAGATGCAGCGAAAAAGGAGACAATGAACATCATCGTTCCTGAAAGTGTTATCAAAAAGCAGAATATGTATATTAAAAATTGGATGAGAAACTAAAAACTGATTGGAAGGATTTATCTGGAGTTAATAATATTTTATGTAAGAGGTAGGAATATGGTTGTGATTATATTACTCATATCTTGCTTTTATAATTTAGTCCATTAAAGATGATAATAAATAGACTTTG
>JBBISZ010000422.1:0-2010 GCA_037441045.1 Deltaproteobacteria bacterium
TTATTTTAAAAATTATTTATTTGGCATTATGGCGGGGGGATTCACCAAAAAATATTTTATGCTTTTAAATTGCAATGGATGGCTGGTTTTATAAAAAAGAAAAATAATTCTTGCATTGGGGCTAAAATTATCAGATAGAGATAAGATATTTGGCTCAACAGAGACAGAAGGCATTGAAAATACAGAGGACGAAAACTTAAATAAGTGAGGATAAGATGTTATTTGGAAAATCAAAAGATGTAATTGGTCTGGATATAGGAAGTTCTTCAGTGAAGATAATTCAGCTCAAAGAAGGCAAACACGGATATATGCTTGTCAACTTCGGTATGATAGGGATTCCTCCAGAGACAATTGTGGATAATGCAATTATGAACTCTGCGGCAGTTGTGGAGGTTATTAAGGAACTTCTTAATTCAACGAGGATAAAAGAGAAAAATGTAGTAATGGGACTTTCGGGACACTCGGTAATTATCAAGAAAATTACATTACCTACTATGTCTCAGGAACAGCTTGAAGAGGCAATACACTGGGAGGCTGAGCAGTATATCCCGTTTGATATCAATGATGTCAATATGGATGTTACAATCTTGAATCCAAATTCTACAGTGGCGGGACAGATGGATGTACTTCTTGTTGCAGCAAAAAAAGAGATGGTCCAGGACTATGTCGCTATTGCGGCAGAGGCAGGGCTTTCACCTGTCGTTATAGATGTAGATGTCTTTGCTTTGCAAAATATGTTTGAGATTAATTATGAGATGAATCCAGGTGAGACAGTGGTTTTATGCAATATAGGTGCTGTGACAACCAATTTGAATATAGTAAACAATGGAATTTCGTTATTTACCCGTGATTTGACAGTTGGGGGGAATATAATAACAGAGGAGATTATGAAAGGTCTCAATATCTCCTTTGAAGAGGCTGAGGCACTCAAGGTTGGTGGTCAGACAACAGCAGATGGAGATTCTGTTATTCCTCAGGAAGTGGATAAGATTATTCAGTCGCAGGCAGATATGATAGCCAATGAAATTCAGCGTTCTATTGATTTTTATACTGCCACAACGGCAGATTCTTCTATTGGGAAGATCTATCTGTGTGGTGGTTGTGCAAAGATAGCATCCATTCTCAGAATTCTGGAGGCGAGATTGAATATACCTGTGGAATTGATTAATCCTTTTAGAAATATTGAGATTGATGAGCGAAGGTTTGATACAGAATATATTCAGAATGTAGCGCCTCTGGCATCTATAGCTGTGGGATTGGGGATAAGAAAGGCTCAGGATAAATAATGTATTGAGGAGAGGAAGATGATTAGAATAAATCTATTACAGGTCAAGGCAGAGAGGAAGAAGCAGACAGGACAGCAGCAAATAATTCTTCTGGGATTGATTCTGGCTGTGGAGATTGTAATTCTCATAATTCTTTATGGTTCAACTGCGGCGGCAAAAAAATCACTTATCGGGAAGGTGGCTTATTACAATGCAGAGATTCAGAAACTTGATCAGATTATAGGTGAGGTAAATCAGTATAAGGAGACAAAGGCAACGCTGGAGGCGAAGTTAAAAGTTATTGATGATCTCAAAAAGGGAAGGGCTGGACCAATAAAGGTACTGGATGAACTGGCGCAGAAGACCCCCAAGAAGCTCTGGATAGTAAAATTTGAGGAGAAGGGTAGAAGTACCATCATATCTGGCGAGGCTTCAAGCGATGAAGACATAGCGGCATTTCTTGCAGATCTGGAGAGGTCCCCTTATTTTACACAGGTTCATCTAAAATTTACCAAGGCGGCGGAGAGGGAAGGGAATCAGATAAAACAATTTGAAATAGAATGTGTGGTGAACTATGCAATTTAAGAATTTGGACAAAGAGAAGATTCTTGAGTTAGTCGTAACTACTCCATGGCAGAAGAAGATTCTGGTCGTGGTTGGTGCGGTTGTGGCTATTGCTGTTCTATTCTATTTCCTGCTGATAAGTCCCATGCTTAAGGATATTACTAAACTCAAAAACCAGATT
>JBBISZ010000423.1:0-2430 GCA_037441045.1 Deltaproteobacteria bacterium
CTGATCTTTATGTTAAATCTATATCTCCGGGAGATGGCTCCACAGGTATACCATATAATTCAAAAGATATAATTATTGTATTCTCAGAACCTGTAGACTGTGGCACAGTAAATTCCTCAAATATTGTTGTAGAATACACTCATCCTGCTGTTGCCCCGGTAAACGGATTATTTAATTGCAATCAGGAGATCGTGACATTTACTGCCAGTGTTGATTTCGGATATAGCAAAGATATCAGAGTAACAATCAATAGCGGAGTCAGAAGTGCAAAAGCACAATATGTAAATCCTTTTGCAGATCCATTGATGGGGCATATCAGAAGCAGCATAAGTGCAACATTCTCAACAGAAGATCCTCCTGCTCCATATATTGTGAGTATGAATCCTGGACCTGTCTCTACAAATGTATTGAGAAACGCAGAGATTCAGGTAGAATTTAATACTGCGCTTGATCCAGCATCTATAAATTCTACCAATTTTAGTATGACCGACCTTTCATCAATGAATATAATAAGTTGTGCAACCCTTGAATTAATAAATCTTGACACCACAATCAGGTGTGTACCTCAGACACTTTTTGATTATTCACACAATATTGCGGTTTCTTTAAGAGGCGGCGTTACTGGTATAAGGAGTGCTATTGCGACGGATAGGGGTGGTTGGTTTAGTCCTGTTCCTGATCCATATACCTATACCTTCAGTATTATAGACATACCCGAACTAACAGTCCTTGCCACCAACTTTTCTGGCTCTGAAGGCTTTGCCCCTACTGCAAATCTACAAATGATCTTTAGTAGTTATGTAAACTTTGCAGATATTGTGGGAAATGTTGGTGATCTCTCAGATGATAGGATATTCCTTGTAAAACAGTCTGATCTCAATACAAGAATTCCTGTAAGTATAACCAACCCGATACCTGGCTCTGAGAGTTCTCCATCCACTATAAGTCTTATCCCATCTGCTCCACTTGAATACTCGGTCAATTATTCAGTTATTGTGCTGGGTGGATATCCGGATGGTGTCTGCAGACCTGAGAGAGATGGGACAAATCAGGGAGGCTGTATTGTGTTCTCTCAGATTGATGGCACATCATATTATGGATTGAAGTTTGATTTCTCAACATCCTCTGCGCCTGGGCTTAAAGTTGAGTCTACAGTTCCTGCAGATAATGATACAGGTGTGGATAGAAGACCCGAGATCAGAATTACATTTAATAATGAGATAGTTTTTGGTACTATAAATGGTAATGTTTGTCTTACAAAAGGAAATAACCAGTCAACAGACTGTACGGGTCCACTCGCTATACCCCTTGATCCATTTACACAGGTTGATTCAAAGACAGTCTCCACATATCCTCAATCAGATCTGGATTTTGACACCACATATACAATAGTGGTCACCAAGGGAGTTACAGATGTATATGGAGATACACTTGATTCCTATTTTACTTCTATTTTCACAACTATTACTTCTACACTTGTACAGGATATAACAGTATGGGACGGAACGCAGTTTAATAATTACTCATTCTCAAGCCTTAAAGATGTCTACTTCAGGGTAAGATTTACGGAGGATATGGATACTTCAACTGTGAATAATGGAACTGTATATATAACCTACAAAGATGAATTCGGGAGTGTTATCCCATTGAGAGGAACAATATCCTGGGAGGCATCACCTCTTGATAAGAAAGTTATGTACTTTACACCTTCAATATATGATATAAATAGTTGTGAAGGTGGAGAGATATACAGCTGGGGTAATGATGGGAGTACAAAGATAGCGCCGTCTAATGAGTTTTATTCTCCATCCTATAATTTTGATTCCACATATATTGGCAAGATCTTGTTTATAAAGGATTCAAAAGAGGGCTACAATGGACTATATAAAATTACTGGAGTAAATGCTGGCTCACTTGTACTTGAAGGTGCAAACTTTACAAAGATTGAATCACCTCTGTCTTTTACCATAATTGGTTCAATGCCTGAAATTCCGTATGATACGGTATTTACAATTCATCTAACCACAAACATTTTTAATGCAACTCATACCAAAAATATAGCTCCAAGTACTGGTAATTATGAACTTGTAAAGGATTTCAAATCTATATCAGAGCCGGCGATAAAATCCTTTGTATACTCCAATTCAGTAATTAAAGGTTCAACAGAATACTATTATGTATCCGAGACAAATCTGTATAATGCAAAGGATGTACCTGTAATCTCTCGTCTGAAGGTCAAATTTAATGAGAAGATAGATCCTGCAACTGTAGATTATCGTAGTCTTATCCTTTCGGATCTATGGGGAGATGACGGTTCTGTTACAGCAGGGAGTGATCAGTTCAGTATTTCTACAGGATCATTCACGGCTTCAGATGTGGGAAAGTATATAATAATTTTCCTGCCCAAAAAAATTCTTGGTCCTTATAAGA
>JBBISZ010000424.1:0-7188 GCA_037441045.1 Deltaproteobacteria bacterium
TTAATCTCACATTGACAACACCTGCAGAATTGCAATCCATATGCGTATCACCAAATGTCCAGCCCACCTGAAATATCGCCTTTGAGTATATTCTTTGAAGAACTATATTACCGAGATTATTGTTACCTATCTCAAGTGTCTTTGATATAGAACCAGCATACAATGCAACCCCTGCCACATCATATCCTGTAAGCTCTATTCTATAATTTTTCCTTGGGGCAAAACCGGTTATTGTACCTCCCTCATCTGAACATTTTACAACCTCATCAAATTCGACTGTGTCATCTGAATTATATATTCTAATACCGATTTTTGAAACCCCTGCCTGAACACAATCTGTATTGCCAGAAGATTCAAATGCCCAGCCAAATGTAATATCAGCAAGTGTATAATTCAACTGAATCAGATAAGTATTTCCATCGGTATCAATATCAGAAGATCCAGAATACCTGATCTCGCCATTAGCCCCATATCCGATCAGAATTACACTGTACCTATCAGGAATAAAATTGGTAACCGTCACTCCCATATAATCACACGAAAAATTATTTTCATACTCCTTTGAACCATCCGAATTATAAACCTCTAACCCAATAACTATTACACCAGCATCCGTACAACTAATATTCTGAGGAAAGCGCCACTCTATCTTCAACTCCCCAAGACCTTCCTGAGGAGGAGAAACTCCTCCACAGGAAAGATTGAATACCATAATCAGTATACCCATAATAAGAAAAAATAATCTACATGATATTATCATAAAACCACCTCACAATATTATGGATACGATACAGATCCCCTTAAATACCATAACAATTTCTCGCTCAGAGTGCCTTTTAAGTATGTCTGCACATTCATCCCCGACCACTCTGGAACCGCGGGTGCTGCCTGCAATGTAACAGAATCCGTATAGCAATAATCGCTCATAAGTGAAAGTGTCTTGTTAATCTTTATCACATTATTAATATAACAGATTCTATAGTTAGAATCTTCAGGATCGATCTGACAGATGGTAACCTGATTTGATGCTGAATAGCTAAATACCTGTTTGTAAGGAGGCTTTTCAGGTATCACAAAAGTGGAACTTCCACTTACAAACGGAGGTGGAGGTAGTTGATCAGAGACAGGTTCTGGAGTAGTAAATGTCAAAACTGCACCTACCGGATTCACAAAATTGGAATCGCAGACCTTGAAGAAGAATTTCTTTGAATCGCCAGGATTCATAGTAAACGGATCAGTATCCGGGCACAACAGATTAATTCCTGGGGAGACTGGATTATCCCCTGAACACTGTCCCGCCGCAGGATATGAAGTTGCAACCTGATCTACTGATTCTGCCCAGGCCATAATAGACTCTTTGAAGATATTTGTATTTGAATCCCACTTGTTGTTACCATTATCCCACATCCCATTTGAATTTGTATCAAAGTAAAGTTCAGTCGGGAGATTTCGTAAATTGTCATCATCTGCATCAAAGAATGGCTCTGCCAGATCTACAAACGGCTCGCTTGCAGATATCGTATCTCCTGCTATTGTATTTATCCAATTATTACAGGAGGGGGGATCATAAGATGCAATATCAATTCTTCTACATTTCTGATCACTCCCTGGATCAAATTTTTGTGCCTGTGGGGTGTTGAAAATATTCTCTCTCCACATCTCTGAACCAGTAAAATCTCCATTTCCATCATTATCATAAAACTCCTCTTCACCAGTCGTTACTACTATAATTGATGTAATAGAATCTCTCGGGTTATGCGTACCATTGAACGGTTCACCTGCTATAGGTGTAGTATCATATGGATAAGGCTCAGAAGTCCTTAGCGATGCCGTTGCAGTCCCAAGATATTTCTCCCAATCATTAGGATAAAGTTGTTTTGCTGTATCCCTATCATAAGTGAGAGCCTGAGAAGTCATAATGCCTGCCTCTGACCTGAAATGTACAGTTGTAGCCCTTTCAATCTTATTTGTAAATCTATCACCAAGTGAAACGGTACACGGTACCTCCACTGCCTGTCCCCCAATAGTAGAGACAATCTTCTTTTCACAAGTAAAATTGAGATACCTTGCAGAAGGTTTTGCTCCAATTATTGGGATTGATGGCGACTCTCCACTTACTGTTACACCAGGTAGTGATGCGGTGGCAGTAACAATAAATGTTGTAGCAATAGTACCTGACTTGATTGTTACATAGACCATTCCATCATCGTCAGTGTAAGAGGTTGGAGGTATGAGTGTTATTCCGCCTGGTGAGGTACTTAGAGTAAAGTCCACTCTCTGATTCTTCGGGAACTTCTGCCCAATATTATCATAAACCTTAAACGCCATAATAGCAGTCTCATTGAACCCGGAACCTTTGACACCCATTATCTCAGTCGTAGTATATTGATACATAATTGAGCCGAGTGTCACAAAATTGACATAAGTATAGTTAGATATTACCTTACTATCTGGTGTTGTAAATATCCCTTCTACTCTTGCAAGAGCAGCGGTTGGGCCACTTATGAGTTTTACAGACACATTCCCATTATTGTTTAATTGAACAGTAACATCTTTGTGTTGAGCATCATTATAAACGCATGTAGGTGCAGGATCTATACATTCGAGAGTTCCATCAGTTGTTGTAAGTTTTACACTGCCAGTCTTAACCGGTGCATTTGTATTATCAAATACAAAAGCGGTTACAGTTGTCCTTGAATCTCCATCTGCAATTAAAGAAAGATCAGAGGCTACCACGCTAATAAAGTAGTTGGTAAGAGCATCTGCAGGTCTTATAATAATTGTAATCTTTCGCATAGGAGTCTTATTGCCACAGAAGTACTGTGCCGTAACCTCAGCTGCACCTGCCTCAGAGCCACCAAACATTGTTACAGTTGCTTCACTATTGCTGTTTGTAAGTACAACTATCTCCTGATCCCCATTACTGAATTTACCAAGTGTTGTATTAATCTGAACTGGAACATTTGCTCCAACGGGTTGATTAAATTGATCTCTAATATCCTTAATTGTTATAGTTGTTGAATCAGTACCATTCGCCTGAATAACAGAGTTGCTTGCCTCAAGCCTGAATGCACATGGACCTGTGGCGTTTGGGTCATTCATTATACCAAGAGAAGTTATTGTGGCACTCTGGTCATAGGATTTTTCATCTACTTTTGGATCAAATGCATAAGTTATTTTTACATTGGCTGATACATTTTGAGTCTGTCCTGAGTCGCCAACAACATCATCAAAGACAGCAAATGTGCCTTTTATACCATTTGTAAAATCTGAGATAGTAGTCTGTTCCTTACATACGCTTGACTGACATGTTCTGGAGACTGCCACTTTCATACCAAGGTCATCATTGATAACAGGTGCCTTACCATCAATCCCTATCTTGCCAATCGAGAAGAGTGAAATAAGCCCTGCCTTTGTAGGCGGATTGAGTCTCGCATCCTTTATCTCATAACTGAAATCCTGAACACTACCATCTGCAAGATTGAAGTTTACCGGGCATATCACACTCAGATTTGGTGAACTCTGATTGCAGACCGAACCAACTGCTACCTCACCGGTCCAAACTATGTATGTCTTTACCCAGACAAGTGAATTATCATTTGGATCAGAATGGGAATCCCAGACACCGTTTGAGGGTGTATATTCTCCATCACCATCAGTATCAATATACAATTCTTTGCAGTTATATGGTTTGTTCTGAAGTCTCAATGTCTCATCAGCCGCTGTCGCACCATCACAGTAATCATTGTCATTTTCATCAACAAATGGCTCACCTTGATCCAGGAACGGCTCGCCTGAATCATATTTTCCATTACCGTTAATATCATCAAACTCCTCTTCACCTTTAAAAGCGGCAACTATGGTTACAAGTCCGTCTCGTGGATTATAAGTCCTGCCTGAATCTGAATAGCTCGGCTCTCCAGATATAGGAGAAACATCGGCTGGCATCCTGACATGATTAGTAAGAAGAACTGCATAAGCATTACCCTGATCATCAATATTTGAGACATTTGTAATAATCCCTGCTTCAGAGATGTATCTCACAGCCACAGGCATACTAACTATATTGGTATATCTATCCCTTGCTGCAACACTACAATTTAGCGAGATCTTATCATTGCCAAATCCTCCTACATTCTTATTCTCGCAACCAAGGGATACAAATTTTCTATTGGGTTTTGCACCGATAATCTGAATTGCATCAGAGGAGGCAGATACTACCTGTGTACCCATCTGCGCCTTTGCGATAACATTGATTGTCTGAGCGAGGGTTCCTGTGGTTATTACAGTCTTAACAAGACCATCCTCTTCAGAAACAGCTGATAGCGGATTTAGGGTTATTGCACTTGCCCCACTCTGAGCACCTGTAAATGTAAAATTCACAGTCTGTCCGGAGAGTGGTCTGCTGGATGTATCCATAACTCTGAAGATTACCTCTGCAGATTCATTGAATCCCGAATCTTTTACTCCAAGGGGGAATTTTGAGATTGATAAATACTTGATATCTGCAAGTTGCACAACGCTTATCTTGAGCTCCGATTTGATTTCAGGATTGCTCCCATATATAGATGCAGTGACTGTCGCCTCTCCTGTAGCGTATCCGCCAATCAGTTCAGCGGATGCTGATCCACCATTGGTTTGAGTTACGCAGAGGTTGGTTGTATTTATCTTCGTATTTATACACTTATAACCGTTCGGGCTGTTTATATCAGGTGGATTCTTAAAATATCCAAGATTTGTACTGAATTTGACCAGCGCACCGTCAGCCACAGGCATCCCACTATCATCAATCAATGTTGCGTTAAATTTCGCCGAATCTATCCCATCTGCCATTATGCTCGTCTTGCCAGAATCAGGTTCAAGCAGTACATTTACGCCTATAAAAGTAACTTTTACCTCATCAGTCACCTTACTTGAATATGCATCATTGCAGATAAAGCTTGCCTGAATAGTTGCGGTTCCGCCCTTCTCACCATTTACCATCTGAACAGTAGCCTGCTTATTGCTGGAGTTAACAACAATATATTTTGAACCACTGGCTGTAAATTTTCCTACATCTGTGCTGAATGTAATTGTTGTATCCCATGGGAGACCATCTTTATCAAGCGGTTCAGCCTTTATCAATACCTGCGAGATACCATCCGCTGCAACAGGTAGAGAAGGTGAAAATGAAAGCTTGGACCTACAGGCTCCAGAACTTATTGAACTATCCATTCTTCCACTGGATGAAACGACAGTATTCTCAGAGCCATTTGAAGTCTTCATATCAATTGTCGCTGATACATAGGCTGGTTTCATAACCTCCTTTTCTGGATCCTCATCTGCCAGTGTAAAGCCGCCCATATATCCATTTCCAAACTTGAATTCATTGACCTCATAAGAGATCTTGGGATCGGTCTGATTCTGCTTCCTTACTCTACTAATACTAATACCCGTCATAGCCGGGACTGTCTTACTTGTATCCCCTAATAGTTTACCAGCCCCATCTACCTTTATATCAATAGTTGAGCCAGGGATTGGAGGCAACAGATTGAAATCCTTGAATGAATAGGCAAAGCTCATTGAACCTTTGTTTGGTATATCAAACCTATCAGGACACATTACAGAAGTGCTGTTTGGATCCGGGGCAGCACCAAGGCACTTCCCGCCTGTTGTCATATTGCCTGTCCATACAACCCATGTAGATTTCCATATTACAGTATTTCCATCCCAATTGCCATTTGGTCCATCATATTGCCCATTGAGATTAACATCGATAAACGGCTCATCTGAATCCCACTGATTATTGTCATTCATATCTACAAATGGTTCACCAAGGTCTACAAACGCCTCACCATCATCATATACACCGTTTCCATTCTCATCATCAAACTCCTCTTCACCCGTCGTTGCTGCAATTATTGTTACGAGTCCATCTCTCGGATTTCTCGCAAGCCCGGTACCTACCCTCGGCTCATCCGTCAGAGGAGCAACATCTTTTGGTCTTGGGTCCTGAGTCCTTAAAGTAACATTTGCGATTCCCATTGAGTCGTTATCTTCTGAAGTCTCAGATGAGGGCGTGATTGCCCCTGCCTCCGTTCTAAAGAATATCTTGGTTGCAAACGGAATCTTGTTTGAGAATCTATCGGCAATTGCAACTGAGCAGTGCTGTTCTATCAGATCATACACAAACCCCTGAACATTTATATCATCAGGATTACAACTGAAATTTAAGTACTTTGCATTTGGCACGCCTGTGGTCATAACAACCGGACCACATCTTGCCTCACCCACTTTTGAAGAGCCTTTTACCCATACTGTGGTTGGAACTGTTCCTGCATAAAGGACTGTACATGCAAGACCTGTATCATCTGATACCATCTGAGACGGATTTACATATATGCCGCCAGGTGCATCGGATGGTTCAAAATCAAGAGTTATCTTTGAGATGGCTGCACCCTGATCATCAACAACCTTAAAGCACATTGTAGTGTAATCTTTATGTCCGGAATTTTTAAGACCAAGGTGTGAATCTTGCACATATTCACAGGAGATAGTAGCATTTCTTATCAATCTTACATCAATAGATTTTTCAAGACTCTTATTTGAAACACTAACCCTTACATTTACAGTAGCAATACCCATATCTCCATCTGATTTGAGATATACAATAGCCTTCCCTGATGCCGTCTTTGCTGTAAGATATTTGGGCTTGGAGTTGTCTTCAGTTTTGAAATATCCAAGAACAGTATTGAACAGCACATCTGTCCCATCCTGAACAGCGGTCTCCCCATCGGTCGTAACAGATGCCTCAATCTTCAGTTCATCAATTCCATTCGCTATAAGATACTCATATTCAGATGTCACTTTAAGAGTTGGAGTCTTTGGAGGCTCAAGCAGTTTTATCTTCAGGGGCTCAGTAGTACTGACAGCAATCTCATTCCCCTGTGCATCCTTACACTTGAAACTGGCAGTAACCTGTAAATCCGTATTGGCATAACTCAAAGCATACAGTTTTGTCTTTGCAATACCTTGAGAGTTTGTAAGTACAGATGTATTCAAAACAGCGCTATCAGTCTTATTTACAAAAGAGCCCGGGGAGGTAACTGTGAATGTTATCTGTGTACCCGTCGCTGCTGCATTACCCTCAAAATCAGTTGCATATGCCTCAATCTCTGTAGAATCTTCCCCGTCAGCGATAATCTCATC
>JBBISZ010000424.1:7229-9395 GCA_037441045.1 Deltaproteobacteria bacterium
GGGTTCACCCGTTTCTACAGGCACCTTTACAAACACAACAGAGGCAGATTTCCTATACTCTTTGCTCGTTGTGGGATCTACATACGAGGCCGTAATAGTAACTGTGCCTTCTTCTGTAGATGTCACAGACTCAGATGCTGCACCATCCAGAGTATATACAACTATATTATTTGTCTTATTGGAGAACTGTCCCTTACCAGTCGCTGTAAGAGATATCTCACTATCATCTGGTGCGTTCTGACCGCCTATAGTTAGCTTTAGTGAAATCTTTGCACTTGATTTGCCATCTGCAATCACATTTGATGATGGACTAATAGTCATTGTAAGTTTTACTATACCTGTACCACCTGTATCCTCAGTTGTTGTGCTTTCACCATTGCCACAGGCAAATAGCAGGAACATACTGGATAAGATAATAAAAAAACCTAAGTATCTTTTCATAATAGACCTCCTTATCCTTAAAGAATTAATGTAAATTTACATTAAAATAATACCTTTTGCAACTGGAAATTTTACAACGGCGTTTCTCAAAAATAATCTCTTTAAAATAGTTTGTTTCTTCAAAACAAATGAAATAAAGCCAACCATACCTTACCATTTAGTTAATTTAAAGGAGGTCGGCATGGTGAAATGGATACACCGCTAAATAGAGTTCTCAAACTCAACTCTGTTAACGAAAAGACAAAAAGGAACTTTAATAAAACTAAAAAGTAAATATCGACATGGTGAAACTATCCAAAGACATAGAGCACTTAACAGATCAGTTTGATAATGCCTATAAAAGCAGAAGAAGGAGGCATACAGAAAATGATATATATTTTGAATAGACTTATTTATGGTGAAAAATGTCCCAAAAATATTTGACTTAAATATCAAATAATAATATTGAACAAATGCCTGTAACCCTGATTTAAAGGAGTTATCAATGGAAAACACCAGAAAGACATTGCCCCCCAATGCCTATACGGTTCTAAAAGAAGGGGAGAAATATCAACCTATAATATCTCCCTCAGAGACAATTCCTGAAATTACAGTTCGTTCAGTTATTTTTGGAATAATAATGGCTATTGTGTTTTCTTTTGCCTGTGCATATTCCGGGCTCAAGGCAGGACAGGTCTTTGAGGCAGCCATACCTATTGCAATCCTTGCAGTTGGATTTTCAGGGCTGTTTTCGCGAAAATCCACAATTCTGGAAAATGTAATTATACAGAGTATTGGCGCCGCATCAGGAGTGGTAGTAGCCGGGGCAATCTTCACAATTCCTGCTCTATTTATGATAAAAGGGGTCGAGCCAAAACTCTACCATACCTTTTTGGCATCTCTATTTGGAGGATGGCTTGGTGTACTATTCCTTATACCTTTGAGAAAATATTTTTGTGTAGAACAGCACGGACATCTACCCTTTCCAGAGGCAACCGCCACAACCGAGATCCTTGTATCAGGAGAGGCAGGTGGAAATCAGGCAAAGGTGCTGATTACAAGTATGCTGGTGGGAGGAATCTTTGATTTTCTTGTTGAGCCAATCAACCTATGGAATGCCTCGCTCAAGACAACATTATGGGAATTCGGGAAAGTAATACATGATAAGACAAAACTGGTATTCAAACTTCAGGCCCAGGCGCTTTTTCTTGGACTTGGTTATATCATCGGATTGAAGTATGCCGCAATTATTGTGGCGGGTTCTCTGATGGCATGGTGGGTGATGGTTCCACTTCTGGGATACATTTCACAGTCCGTAAATTTTGCAATTCTACCTGCCACAAAGGCACTATCAGAACTTTCTGCGCAGGAGATATTTTCTAATTTCGTCAGGCCCATAGGTATTGGAGCCATCGCAGCCGCAGGAATAATAAGCATCATTAAAAACCTGAAAACAATAGGGCGCTCTTTTTCACTGGGAATTAAGGAAATCTTCCAGAAGAAGGAAGGAAATGTAACAGAAGAAGAGGAGAGGACACAATCTGATCTTAAGATGAAACTTATAATTCTCGGTATTCTTATGGTTCTGGTTCTGGCACTGGTCTTCTTTTCTGCAGTGGCAGGAATAAAAGTTGGAATAATTGGGACAATTATAGCATTTATAATCTCATTCCTTTTCACAACTGTGGCGGCTCTGGCAATTGCAACAGTCGGCACAAACCCCGTATCAGGTATGACCCTTGTTAC
>JBBISZ010000425.1:0-3301 GCA_037441045.1 Deltaproteobacteria bacterium
GATAGTTTCACAATGTCAATATTATTTTTTAGTCCTATAAGTTCATTTTTTGTCAAATCAAAACAGATTTGAGTTTGAGTATTTAATTTAAGGGTGTATCCATTTCATCATCCTTGCCTATCTTTTCGTATTAAAATTAATTAAATAGTTATATTTTAAAATAGTTCTGGCGAGATATGAAATTTACAACAATCTGTTTTGTAAGCAGTCTGGTTTTTATCGCATTATTAGGTTAGTCAGATGGTTATTTTTAGTTTTATTTTATTTACTTTTTATGATATACAGAAATGTGATTTTATTCTTGTGACCTCTTTATTGGAGGAGAAAGATGGCAAAAGAAGGATTTATTTGCTCTATTGGACTTCTGTTTTTATTGACAATTTTCTTATCCTGCACAGGTACCAAATCATCTTTAGAAGGTCTGCCAGTAGGTTCACCGTGCAAAAGCAGTTCAGATTGTGCAGATAAGCTTGTATGTATATATTCAAATGAATCTTCGGGAGTAAACATGTTCCCCGGAGGTTATTGCTCTCGTTACTGTGTCAATGACAAAGACTGTCCAGAAAAGAGCAAATGTGTTGGTAATGTCTGCGTTGCAGATTGCTCAAATTGTACAAGAGAAGGGTATGAATGTATTAGTGAAAAGAATTATTGTGTTGCAAAAATGGAGATAGGAAACTCCTGTTCTGGAGATTCAGACTGCCCAACAAATAAATGTCTGTCTTATTCTGGTGATAAGTTTAAGGGCGGATATTGTACAATGGAGTGTGAGAGCGGTTCGGATTGCCCGCTCTATTCTGGTGGACTATGTGTTGATTTTGAGGGCGGAGAAAAGAGTACAATGGTATGTGCTGACTCATGTGCTAATGATAAAGATTGTAGAACTTCTGAAAAATATGCTTGCAGGTTGATTAGAGTCAACTCCGCCGACAGGGGAAATACTTTTGCTACAATATGCAGCGGAGCCGATAATCTCGGTTCTACTTGTAAAAGCGACAGTGATTGCACAGGTGGATTAAGCTGCATAAACGGGTCTACTCTGGTGAGCAAGAGGACTATAAATGCGGGTGATTTTAAAGAACAGATATGTTCAAAGCAGTGTGATAAGGACTCTGACTGCCCTCACATATTACAACAATGTAAAGAAGGCGATGAGAATTGTCTTGTGAATGCAAGGTGCATTGATGGTTACTGCTTCAGAGGATGCATATTGGATGATCATTGTGCAAAATCTGGATATGCTTGCAGGAGATATGATTATAAGGAAACAAATAACGAGGGGAAGGAAGTTGATAAACAGAAGTACTTTTGTAATTCTGTAAATAGTATAGGTGTCGCCTGCTTATCTGATTCTGATTGCACAAATGGTCTCACATGTGATAAGGTCGATTCTAACTATAAGAATGGATTCTGCACAAAGAGCTGCACAAAAGACGAAGACTGTCCAAAAGAGATCGGCCTTAATCAGGTCTGTCTGGATGGAAAGTGTCAGAGAAGCTGCCTTTCAGATAGTGATTGTGGCAGAAAAGAATACCTGTGCACCGCGTACAAAGGGAAAAATATCTGTCTTGCAAAGAAAAATTATGGCGCCTCCTGTGAATCTGACGATGATTGCTCAGAAGGTCTAACCTGTTACAAAGGCTTTGCCTTCCCGGATGGATATTGCACTAAAAAAGGTTCAACTGCCAGTGAGTGTGAGGGTGGAGGAGTCCCCGGTAACCTTGATTTGTGTATGAGATCCTGTGAAAAGAATGAGGATTGTGGAAGAGATAGTTATTCCTGCTTCAGCGGTGCTTCAAATAAATACTGTTCGTCTGGATTTAACATTGGCTTCCCCTGTTCGGTCCATGAAGAGGAGAATATTCTGGACTGCAATGAAGGTTTGAGATGTGAAACTGACAGCAAATACGAGTGGGGTTACTGTACAATGGACTGTAACAGCGAGGATGACCTGTGTCCTACTGGCTCAACCTGTATTACTTCACAGAAGATGTGTATGAAAGAGTGTTCGAGGGATGATGAATGTTATATTAGCGATTATGTCTGCAGGGATATGGGGAAGGCTTATGTTTGCGACGGAGGAAAGAATATAGGAGCCGCCTGTTCGCAGGATTCGGACTGTTCAAAAGACTTAACCTGTGATACCAGGCAATCTGATGGATACTGCACATTTGATTGTAAAAGTTCAGATTGTCCTTCTGGTTCTGTCTGTGTAGGAGAGACATGTAAGAGAACATGTAATCTTGATAAGGATTGTGGAAGAGTAAAGTATTTCTGTCTATATTCGGGCGGATTATCATATTGTGTTGGTACACTCAACTTCGGGGCAGAGTGTGGCTCAGATAATGATTGCAGATCTCCTTTGAAGTGTTACAAACCGAAGACAGATAAGACCGGCCTCTGCTCCAATGGCGCAGATCAATTGTGCCAGAGCGATACTGACTGTGGAGAATCTTATGCCGTCTGCAATAAAGATGGTGATAAACACTGCTATAGAAAGTGTACATCCGATAAGGATTGCGGAAGAGAAGATATGAAATGCGATGTCAATATGTGTGTTTATAAATAAAGGAATATTATGAGATGTCCTGCCTGCGGAAACACTGAAAAAGTACATAGATCCCATAGCCTCTACTTCTGGGAGAGAATATTCAAATTATTCACTAATTATAGGCTTTATCGCTGTCATCAATGTGGATGGCGAGGATGGTTGCACCAGCAGACAGGTTCACAGTTTAAGCGCATATCGGTAAGACAGATATTTTTGTTTTTTATTCTTGGATTCCTTCTCGGAGTACTTATTACACTCTGGCAGCAAAACAAAGAAAAACCGACCTGCCCACAGATTCCAATAAACTGTGAAACAGAAAGTAAAAAAGAATTTAAGTGGTAGAAGTCTGATTGTTATTTATAGCCTAACATATTGTGTAAAAATTTCTAAATATAATTATTGGCAGGTATAATAAGACGTTAGGAAATTGTTTTATTACAATAATTGATTGGTTATTTTTGTGATCTTAAATATCTTACTGACTTTTCTGTGTGAATTGTAGATTTACACTTCCCTCACTTTGGGTAGTATTATCATTATTTGAATAAAAGTTGAGTGCAAGAATCGCAAGAGCTGCAAATATAATATAAAGAATAATATTCTTCATAACAATGATTTACCTCCAGTAAATCGGCTGTATATTTGCAACTAAAAATACATTGTGTCAACTATAAAATTAATTGTGTTATTACTACATGTCATGTCACACTTTATTACTACATTGAAATGTCACATTCTTTAGATTTAAGG